>DASPIF010000059.1:0-2166 GCA_035629255.1 Actinomycetota bacterium
GAGCCGGTAGGCGTCGGTGACATCCGTGTAGAAGGCGGGCCAGACGATGTAGATCCCTGCGCCCATGACACCCGGCTTGGCTCCCCCGTAGCGCGCCGCCGTCGCGTGCCCGATCTCGTGGAGCGCGGTCGCAAGGACGACCAGGCCGAGCACCATGAGCAGAAGCACGGGGTTGTAGACGAGCTCGCGGGTGGCCGCGCCGATGCCGTGGACGAGGAAGAGCCAGACGTCCGCCGCGACGAGCCCCGCGAGGACCGCCGCGACGACGACCGGGTGGAAGAACGGGTAGAAGAGCGTCGTGAGCGCGTGCGAGACGCGCTCCGGGACGACCGCGACGCGGAACTTGAGCGCCAGCATCGGATCGGCCTTCGCGACCTGGGGGCTCGAGCCGTCGCGGTTCGCGACGACGCCGAGCGGGCGGAGCTTCTCCTCGACGAGGACCTCGATGTTGTCCGGGCTCACTCCGCGGCCGAACTTCGCGCTCACCCGCTCGGCGATCCGCGCGTGGTCGCTGCGGCCGTCGATCTCCTCCGCGACGAGGTAGAGCAGCCTCGGCATCTGCACCGTCTGGCCGTCGGCGCGCCGCGCGATGTAGGGCGGCTCCTTGTAGCCCGACTCCTGGTACTCGCCGATGAGCTCGATCCCCGGCGCCAGCCGGGGGGCGGCGGACGGGCCTTCGGTGGACTCCGCGGCCCGGCGGGCCTCGGTTGCGGCCTCGGCGGCCTCGGCCCGCTCGACACGCACGGGTTGCGTCCCGGCCTGCGAGGCCCGGGTGTCGCCCGTGATCGTGCGACCGTCGTCGTTCACGCGTGAGGAGGAAAAGGGGGCGGCCGTCTCGGCCGCCCCCTCTTGGCGTCCCGTCGCCGTTCGTCCTAGTTGGACTGGTCGATGTCGACGTCCTGGGTCGCGTTCGCGTACGCGACCGAGTTGTCCGAGAGGACGTTGGCGGCGACCGCGGCGTTGACGGGTGCTGCGAGGTTCGCGTTGATGAGCGACATCGCCGCTCGCTCCGGAAGCGGCTCGCCCGCGAGCTCGTCGAGCTCCTCGCGCGTGAGAGTGCGGTACTCCTGCGGGGTCTCCGACACAGGTTCCTCCTACGGGTTGGACTGGTCGATGGTGACCGTCTGCTCGGCGTTCGCGTACGCGATCGAATTGTCGGACGCGACGTTGAGCGCGGCGGCCAGGTTGATGGGCGCGGCGACGTTCGCGTTCACGAGCGACATCGCCGCTCGCTCGGGCAGCGCCTCGCCCGCGAGGGTGTCGAGCTCCTCGCGGCTGAGCGCCCGGTATTCGTGGGGAGTCTCGGCCATTCCGGCCTCCTAGTTCGACTGGTCGATCGGGGTCTGCTGCGCGGCCTCGGCGTAGGCGACCGCCCCGTCCGAGAGGACGTTGGCCGCGATGGCCGCGTTCACCGGGATCGCGATGTTCGCGTTCACGAGCGACATCGCCGCCCGCTCCGGAAGCTGCTCGCCCGCGAGCTCGTCGAGCTCCTCGCGCGAGAGCGACCTGTACTCGCTGTTCTCGGTCATTCGTTCTCCTTCCTCTAGTTCGACTGGTCGATGTCCGCTGTCTGCTCGGCGTTCGCGTACGCGACCGAGCTGTCCGAGAGGACGTTCAGCGCGACGGCCGCATTCACCGGAGCGGCGACGTTCGCGTTGATGAGCGACATCGCGGCGCGCTCCGGAAGCTGCTCGCCCGCGAGCTCGTCGAGCTCCTCGCGCGAGAGCGACCGGTACTCACCTGTCTCGGGCATTACCCTCTCCTCCCTGCTCGTTGTTGGTGTCCTCTTCCGCGTGGGTGTCGGCGGCGGCCGACTCGTCCGCGAGGACGCTCGCCGCGATCGTGGCGTCGACCGGGATCGCGACGTTCGTGTCGACGAGCGACATCGCGATCCGGTCGGGAAGCTCCTCGCCCGTTTCGCGCGCCAGCTCGTGCGGTGGAACCGGGTCGCGCGCGGCCTCGCGATCTCGCTTGCCCGTCATCGGTCGTCCTTCGGCTCACCCTCCTCCGTGACGACCTCCGTTCGCCCTCCCCGCTGAACGACTCGCTGCCGCGACGACACCTTCGTCCGCGTCCGCGCGCGTCCGCTCACGTTGGCCGCGACGACGGCGTGCAGATCCGCCGCGACGCCGTTGCGCCGGATCGTCCTGCGAATGACCTGGCGGA
>DASPIF010000060.1:0-7883 GCA_035629255.1 Actinomycetota bacterium
CGACACCGACGACGGCATCTTCATGACCACGAACACGTCGTGGTCGATCGACGACCACCGCATCAACTTCCAGTTCGGCTGCGAGATCGCGTGGCGCATCCGGGGCGGCAAGCTCACCGAGATGTACCGGAACCCGAACTACACGGGGATCACGCCCGAGTTCTGGCAGAGCTGCGACGCGGTCGGCGGCCGCGAGGACTGGACGCTCTGGGGAACGCCGAACTGCGGGAAGGGGCAACCCGGTCAGGTGGCTCGCGTCGGCCACGGCGCGACGCCGGCGCGGTTCCGCGACGTGCAGATCGGCGTGCGCGGCTGATGGGGGCTCGCTGATGCCGGGCGTCGTCGGACCGGACGGGATCCGTCGCGCCGTCGCCGGCGCGCTCGAACTCGGCGGCGTCGACGGGGTCGAGGTGCTCTTCATGCACGAGTGGGGCGGTCTGACGAGGTTCGCCTCGAGCTCGATCCATCAGAGCACGTGGCGCGAGGACACCGATCTGCGGGTCCGCGTGGTGAAGGACGGACGCGTGGGCGTCGCCGGCACGAACGACTTGTCGCCCGAGGGCGCGCGTGCGGCGGCGCAGAGCGCGCGCGAGATGGCGGACGTCGTTGCCCCCGACCCCCTGTTCCCCGGCCTCGCGCCCGTCGACCCGCTCGAATCGGACGTGGGGTTCGACCCTTCGACGGCCGACACCTCGCCCGAGCGGCGTGCGGCGGACGTCGCCGACCTCGTCGGAGCCTGCGCGGGCGGGTTCACCGCGGCCGGCGCGTTCGAGACGATCGCCGGCGAGATCGCCGTCGCGAACACCGACGGGCAGTTCGCGTGGGCGCCGACGACCCAGGCATCGGTGACCACCGTCTTCACGGGCGGCGACGGCGGCAACGGGTTCGCCGAGGTGTTCGCCCGGTCGGTAGACGAGATCGACCCTCGGACGGTCGGCGAGCGCGCGAACGCGAAGGCGGTGAGCTCGCAGGCGCCGCGCGATCTGGACGCTGGCCGCTACACCGTCGTCCTGGAGCCGAGCGCCGTCTCGACGCTCGTCGGCTTCCTCTCGTACATCGGGCTCGGCGGGCGGCAGCTCGTCGAAGGCCGTTCTCCCCTGTCCAACCGCGAGGGCGAGCGCGTCGCGGCACCGTCGATCACGCTCGTCGACGACGGCACGCGGGAGGGGACGCTCGGGATCCCGTTCGACTTCGAGGGCGTTCGGCGCCGGCGCGTGCCGATGATCGAGGACGGCGTGTTCCGGGGAGGCGTGTTCGACCTCCGGACGGCGAAGCAGGCAGGCACCGAGACGACCGGACACGCGCTCCCCGCCCCGAACCCCGAGGGACCGTTCCCCCTCAACGTCTTCATGGCTCCCGGGGATGCCTCGCTCGCGGAGATGATCGCGGCGACCGACCGTGGACTGCTGATCACGCGCTTCCACTACACGAACGTCGTGCATCCGGTGGAGTCGACGATCACCGGCATGACGCGGGACGGCACCTTCCTGATCGAGGACGGCGAGGTGAAGCATCCCGTCAAGAACTTCCGGTTCACCCAGTCGATCCTCGAGGCGCTGGAGAGCACCACCATGGTCGGGCGCGAGACCGAGCTCGCGAGCGAGTTCTTCCTGAGCGCGTCCCGGGTACCGGCGCTCAAGGTCGAGTCGTTCAACTTCAGCGGCCGGTCGGACCATTGACCGACGAGTCGCCACCGCGCGAGCATCCTGAACGACCGTTCAGCTAGAGTGGCGGACGGTCCCCCAGGAGGTGCCGAGATGCAGGTCAAGGACATCATGCACACGGACGTGAAGACGGCCGCGGCCACGGATACGTTCGCCGCGGTCGCGACGACGCTGCACGACAACGTGATCTCGTCGGTCGTGATCATCGACGGCGGGGCGCCCGCGGGCATCGTGACCGAGCGCGATCTCGTGAACCTCGTGGCCGAAGGCCAGGACCCGCAGACCACGCAGGTGTCCTCGCGGATGACGACGGATCTCGACACCGTGACCTCGCGCACCGACGTCGCCGAGGCCGCCCAGCACATGGCCAAGCGCCGGATCCGTCACCTGCCCGTGGTCGACGACGGCTCGCTCGTCGGGATCATCTCGATCCGCGACCTGACGACGTGGGCCGTGCAGGAGCTGACGGGCGGTCACGAGCTGCCCGACCTCGAGCGCAGCCACGCCGCGCTGTCGGCGGCCGCGGAGGTCAACCGCACCGGCCAGTAGCCCTCAGGCGCCGGCGGCGCGCTCGAACGGATCGAACGGTCGCTGCAGGGATCCGAGCTGCGCGAGGTCACGAGGGAACAGCAGGGCGACCGTCCAGTCCGTCGCGATCTTCGCCTTCCGGGAGAGCGTCGGCATCGCGTACAGGTGGTAGCTGCGGTGCGCGAACCACGCCGGGAACCCGCGCAACTTGATCCCGGAGATCGTGGCGACGCCCTTGTACCGGCCGAGCGAACACACGGACCCGATATCCCGGTACACGAACGGCTCGATCCTGCCGCCCTCGAGCCACGCGGTCAGGTTCCGCGCGAGGTGGCGCCCCTGCCGCATCCCGTGCTGCGCCGTCGGCGGCATCGTCCCGCCGGTCGTGCGGTCGGGGACGGAGGCGGCGTCGCCCGCGGCCCACGCGTCGTCCGCACCTCGGATCCGCAGGTACTCGTCGGCGAGAACGCGACCGCTCCCGTCGACCTCGAAGCCGGCGATCCGCGCGAGGCCGGCGGGCCGAACGCCCGCCGTCCACACCAAGGTGTCGGCCGCGAAGGTCTCGCCCGTCGACAGGCGGACGACGCGGTCCTCGTACGACGCGAGACGCGTGTCCGTGCGCACCTCGATACGCCGTTCGCGCAGACGCTCCGTCGCGTAGCCGGCGAGGTCCGCACCGAGCTCGGGGAGGATCTGCGGCGCGGCGTCGACGAGCACCCACCGCAGCTCGCGAGCGTCGAGCGTCGGGTAGGCGCGGACGGCGTCCCGGGCGAGGTCCTCCAGCTCTCCGAGCGCCTCGACCCCGGCGTAGCCGCCGCCGACGAAGACGAACGTGAGCGCGGCTCGGCGTCGCTCTGGATCCTCCACCGCGGCCGCGACGTCGAGCTGTGACAGGACGCGGTTGCGGAGGTGGATGGCCTCCTGAACCGTCTTGAACCCGATCCCGTGCTCGACGAGACCGGGGATCGGCAGGACGCGGGACGTGGAGCCGGCGGCGAGCACGAGCACGTCGTACGCGAGACGTCGCTCCGCTCCCCCGGCCATCGCGACGACCGCCGTCCGGTCGCCGTGATCGATCGCGGTCACCTCGCCGACGTGCACCTCGGCGTGACGCAGGATCGGGCGCAGCGGGACGACGACCGCGCGAGGATCGATCGTCCCTGACGCCACCTCGGGCAGGAACGGTTGGTACTGCATGAAGTTCTCGGCGTTGACGACGGTCACCCGATGGCCGGCCTCGGTCAGACGGCGCAGACCGCGCGCCGCGTAGAGCCCGGCGAAACCGGCGCCCACCACGAGGATCCGCCTCCCCGCCATCCGATCGGATGCTACGGCTGACGTCGGCCGTCCGGGGGGTTGCCCACGCCTGCAACGAACACGTACATTCCGTCGCCCTGGGTGCCCGCACGTGCTGGCCCCCGGTCCGTACCAACCAGGAGAGGGGGGCAACATGCGCAAGGTCGCATCGGCGATCGCCGCCGTACTGGTAGCGCTCGTCGTCCTGCCGGCGCCCGGGACCGCAGCACCATCTGCGGCTCGTCGTCCGGCCAGCGACGTTCGGCACTTCGACGCCGACAAGAGCCGTGAGCTCGTCGCGTCGCCGGCCGACATCCGAGAGGCCAACGCGCTCGGCGCCGACGCGGCCGCCACGCCCGCCGTCGGTGAACAGCGGATCTGGCTCGCGCTCGACGACGCGGAGGGCGCGCTGTATCCGAAGCTCTACACGCTTCGCGGCATCGGCGAGCACATCGAGGTCTGGGTCGCGAGCGACGAGGACGAGATCTCGGGCGGCACGAACTTCCCGGGTGAGGACTGCCGCAACGATCGCGTGGAGATCACCGACGAGCAGGTCAACTACCTGATCGAGCAGTTCGACACGGTGATGTACCCGATCGAGTCGGAAGCCTTCAGCGTGCCGCCGTCGCGGAACGGGAAGAACGCCCCGCTCACGGACATCCTCGAACTCCCGAGCAACTACTACCGCGGTGACGGCGACCGGATCGTGACGCTGATCGACAACGTCCGTGACGACAACTTCTACGACACGGACAACGAGCACTCGCTCACCTACATCGCGGGCTTCTACTGGAACCTGTTCGACGACTACTTCAACCGGCTCGTGATGACGATCGACGCGTTCGACTGGCTCCACCGGACCGGAGCGAACCCGCCGAACGCGCCGTCCGAAGACCCGTGCTTGAACGCGACCGCACGCCCGTACCTGTACGAAGGCGTGTTCGCCCACGAGTACCAGCACCTGCTCGAGAACTACGTCGACTTCGACGAGACCAGCTGGGTCAACGAGGGGCTGTCCGACTACGCGCAGACGATCGTCGACTACGTCGACGGGACGCTCGACGTGAACACGATCGGCTTCGACAGCCACATCCAGTGCTTCCTCGGGTACAACAACGTGGAGACGCCGGCGAACCCGATCCCGAGGGAAGGTGGCCCGGAGAACTCCCTCACGCGCTGGGGGGACCAGGAGGACTTCGAGGCGGAGACGCTGTGCGATTACGGCGCCGCGTACACCTTCATGCTGTACCTGTACGACCGATTCGGTGAGGACTTCCTCAAGGCCCTACACCTGGACGACGCGAATGGACTCGATTCGCTGTCGAAGCTCCTGAAGGCCGAGGACCCGACGCTGACCGCCGGCACGGTCATCTCGCGGTGGGCCCTGATGGTCGCGGTCGACAAGGCGCTCGACGCCGGATGGGATCTCGTCGGAGCCGACGAGGCGCTGATCCAGACGTCGACGCTCAACGCCGACATCAACTGGGACAACGACCAGGCGTACGAGGAGCCGGGCGCTCCGCCGAACGGCTCGGACTACGTCCGGTTCCGTGACGCGACCGATGCGTACCTCGCGGTGAACGAAGTCACGTCGATCGAGTTCAACGGCGCGAGCGAGCTCCCGGCGCTCCCGCTCGAGTGGCGCGTCGACCGCAGGCCGCCGAAGGGCTCGGACGGCGCGGCCCTGTACTCGGGCAAGGGCGACAACCTCGATCGCGCGATGGCGTTCGAGGCTCGGGTCCCGCGGAACGGCGCGAGGCTCGAGTTCGACACCTGGTACCGCACCGAAGCCGGCTACGACTGGGCCTACGTGCAGGTCTCGGACGACGGTGGTGACTCGTTCCGCAGCATCCGGTGCAGCGGCACGAACGTCGACGGCGCGCTCGGACCCGCGTACGAAGGCCGCTCGGGCGGCTGGGTGCACGAGACGTGCAACCTGCGCCGGTACGCGGGCGACGACGTCGTGATCTCGTTCCGGTACGTCACCGACGGCGGCGTGATCTTCGACGGATTCTGGGTCGACAACATCGCGGTGGGCAACGACGTCGTCTCGACGGGTCGTTCGCTGCGTCCGTTCGACTCGCCCACGCAGATCAACCCGGTCGACGTCCAGAAGTTCGTCGTCCAGATCGTTGCCTTCGACGAGGTGGGCGAGGTCGTCCACGTCTTCGAGCTCCCGCTCGATGACAACTTCGACGCCTCGCTGTCGGACACGGCGCTGACGGACGCGATCGGCACGGCCGGAGGCACGGTCGCGGCGATCGTGACGTACCTCGACCGGACCGAGGAGGTTCAGCAGCAGGCGCCGTACACCCTCACGGTGAACGACGTGGTGCAACCCGGTGGCGGAGGCGGTCAGGCCTAGCCTCACCATCGACGAACGACGCGAAGGGGCGGCTCCGGCCGCCCCTTCGTCGTTCCGGCCGTCAGGTCGAGCGAGCGGCCGCGGCGAAGGCCTTCAGCGCCCCGAAGCTCTCGGGCGCGCAGAGCGAGGTCCCCATCCGGATCGGGTCGTACCGCGTCCCGTGACAGTCCGACCCGCCGGTCGCGATCACGCCGAGACGATCGGCGAGCGCGCGGTAGTGGGTGCGTTGCTCGGGGGTGTGATCGGTGTGGTCGACCTCGAGCCCGACCATCCCCGCCACGGCCATCGCCTCGATCAGCTCCTCGGGGACCGACGTCTGATCGCCCCACATCCCCGGGTGCGCGAGCACGCACAGGCCGCCGGCGCGCCCGATCAGTCCGACGGCGTCGACCGGCGCGAGCGCATGCTTCGCCACGTGGGCGGGACCACCGTCGGTGATCCACTTCTCGAAGGCCTCCTCCTCGGAGGCGACGATCCCGGCCTCGACCATCGCCTGCGCGACGTGCGGTCGGACGATGTTGCCGCCCCCGGCGATCGCGCGCACCCGTTCGAACGAGATGTCGAAGCCGAGCGCCTGGAGCTTCTCGATCATCAGCTCGCCGCGCCGGAGCCGGTCGTCGCGCAGTCGTTGCAGCTCGGACTGGAGCTCGGCGTTCGCGACGTCGGGCCAGTAGCACAGGACGTGGATGCTGGTGCCCTCGTGCTCGGCCGAGAACTCGACGCCAGGGACGACCTCGACCCCGAGCTCTTCGCCGGCGGCGAGCGCCTCCTCGAGCCCCTCGGTCGTGTCGTGGTCGACGAGCGCGACCGCCTCGAGGCCGCGCTCGGCGGCCGTGCGCACGACCTCGGTCGGCGTGAACGTGCCGTCGGAGCGGTTCGAGTGCGCATGCAGGTCGATCCGGAACATGCCGCGATGGTCCCAGAGGACGTCGGACGCGTCAGCGCCGCGCGATCAGCGACGGCCCGATGTCGGCGAGCGTCTTCACCCCAGCGAGCGCCATCGTGTTCTCGAACTCGTCGCGCAGGATCGACAGGACGTCCGAGACGCCTCGCTCTCCCGCCACCGCGAGCCCCCAGCAGACCGGGCGAGCCACCATGACCGCGTCCGCGCCGAGCGCGAGGGCCTTGAACACGTCCGTGCCGCGACGGAACCCGCCGTCGACGATGACGGGGACGCGACCCGCCACGGCGTCGACGATCTCCGGGAGGACGGTGATCGGCGCGGCCACCGAGTCGAGCTGCCGCGCGCCGTGGTTCGACACGACGATGCCGTGGGCGCCCTCGTCGACCGCGGACGCCGCGTCCTCCGCCGTCATGATCCCCTTCACGAGCACCGGCAGCGGTGCGTGCTCGCGGATCCACGCGAGGTCCGCCCACGAGATCGTCGGATCGAACACGAGATCGTCGTCGGGGAGGCCGATCGGCATCAGGAACGCGTTACGCGTGTCGCGATGGCGGAGACCGCCGACCGGGAAGTCCACCGTGAAGCACACCGCCGCGTACCCCGACGCGTGGACGCGGCGGAGCATCTCGGCGCTGTAGCCCCGGTCCGTGTAGACGTAGAGCTGCCACCACTTCGGGCCGTCGCTGGCGCCCGCCACTTCCTCGAGGTACTCGACCGTCGTCGACGAGACGCACATGATCGTCCCGGCCTTCGCGGCCGCCCTCGCCGTCGCGAGCTCGCCGTCGGGGTGCGCGAGGCGCTGGTACGCCCACGGCGCGACGAGGATCGGCATCGCGACGTCGGTGTCGAGGAGCGACGTCGACGGATCGGGCGGGTACGCGCCGCTGAGCATCCGCGGACGGATCACCCAGTCCTCGAACGCGCGGCGGTTCTCGCGGAGCGTCCACTCGTCGCCGGCGCCACCCGCGTAGTAGTCGTACACGTCCTTCGGCAGGCGCTCGCGCGCGACGGGCTCGAAGTCGTCGACGGTGACGAAGCCTTGCTCCTCGGTCACGCACCCCCCCTCGGTCCGCGCGAGGCTACCGCGTCAAAGCTGCGACGGCGGAACCACGTTCGGAGAGACCGT
>DASPIF010000061.1:0-6031 GCA_035629255.1 Actinomycetota bacterium
TGGCTGAGCGTCTCGTCGCCCCTGAGGGTCGCCGGACCGCGCTGCGAGCATCGATCCTCCTCGGCCACCTGATGCGGAGGCGTACGTCGTCGCCGATCAACGGGAGAGACGCTCGAGGACGTTTCGCGTGATTCGTGCCACGTCCGGGTCTTCGCCCGCGAGCCCGTAGGCCCAGTCGGTGCACCCGGCGTTGAAGACGGTTCCGCCGCCGGGATGCTCGAACGCCGCGACGACGGCGTGGTTGTGCTGGATCCGGCGGATCTCGTCGCGCCAGGCCTCGCCGAACAGGCTCCTCGCGACGAACTCGAGATCGCCGGGCTCGCCGGCGTACCGGGACGGCTGCTCGTCGGTCGACCACAGCTTCGCGGGCGCGGTGGCGAGCACCTCGAGCGAGTCCGGCGCCCCGTCGGCGAAGGTCGGGACGGGTCGGCCGTGCTCGAGCGCGAGCTCGCAGCCGTCGACCTCGTAGCCGACGATCGTGTCGGCCAGGCCGAGCGCGTCGCCGTACCGGAGGGCTGTCCCCTCGAAGGCCCAATGCTCGGGACGCCAGACCGTGTACGCGCCGGAGGGCCGGGGGACGCCGAGCCCGTATCGCGAGTAGCCGCCCCGCGTGAACGACAGGCCGATCATCGATGCCTCCGGCCGTCGCGTGCGCGGATCCGACCAGATCCCCGTGAGGAGATGCTCGTCCTCGGTGCCGAGGACCGGGTCGTCCTCGACGCGGTACTTGAAGCAGGTGATCGCTCGGAACCCGTCCTCCGGCCGGACCTGCCAGAAGCACGTGTTGCCGCTGAAGAACGCGGCGTTGCCGCCACGCTCGAGGAAGGCCTCCACGGCGTCCCGCATCCCGGCGGACCAGTACTCGTCGTGGCCGACCGAGAGGAGGAGTCGATGGCCGTCGAGGACGGCAGGATGCAGCTCGAGGTCCTCGGAGACCGCGACGTCCACCTCGAACCCCGCGGCCTCGGCCCACGAGAGGAACGGTCGTTCCCAGTTCCACCACCCGCTGCCGCCGCTCCACACCGACAGCCCGCGAGGCTCGGCCCAGCGGAAGAAGCCGAGCGCCTCGCGGTCGACCTCGGCCTGCGCCTTGCGGAGCGCGGGCTCGGGTTTGCGGAGGAACCCGGGCGCGAGCGGCCGCTCGAGCGACACCCTGGTCGCGCCCGTGTACAGGGACGGCCCGCCCCAGTCGTTGTACGCCGCATACGTCGCCGTCGACAGGACGAGCAGGATCGGCGCGGGTCGGTCGAGGGGCGGCCGGACCACGACGAACGCGTCGGTTCGTTCCTGCGCGGTCGAGAGCGAGATCGCGTGGAACCCCGAGCTCCACCCGGCGTCGGTGGGGATCTCGACGGCGACCGGCCAGCCGCACCCCCGCTCGCTCGCATCCGTCGGCGTGGCGTGCTCGTCGGCGCGGATCCGTCCCCGCCACCGGGTCTCGCCGAAGGCTCCCTGACGGGAGACCTCGACGTCGACGTCGGGGACGGAGCTCGAGACGTGCAGGCGCACCGGGTCGCCGGGAGCGACGGACGCGGGATGGCAGTACGCCTCGAGCGTCACCGCACGAGCGCGACGTAGCCCGCGACGAGGATGATCGCGCCCGCGACGATCGGGGCGACCACCCACGCGAGCCCGAGGCGTCCCCGGTACGGGCCGAGCGTTCCGATCTTCGTCGTCGGTTTGAGCCCGGGGGGCCGGAAGCGGAAGCGCCTGGCCATCGGGGCGAGTATAGGAGCGCCCGCGTGGGGGTCATCCGGGCGTCGACGTGCTGCGAACCCCGGGCAAGAGCCTCGCCCGCGCGCCGCGGGACGACGCATCGGTTCCGCCCGTTTCCGCTGGTCGGGAAGGGGTAGAGGTTCGCAGGAACGTCACGGAGGGAGAACGCATGGACCGGACGGAAACACGCGGTGAGCGAACATGGCCGGAATGGGTCGTGCTCGCGTTCGGCATCACGTACCTGGCAGTCGGCGCGCTCGGCTTCGCGGTGACGAGCGGTGTGGGGTTCGCGGCCCGCGAGGGTGACGAGCTCCTCGGCATCTTCGAGGTCAACCCGCTCCACAACATCGTGCACCTCGCGATCGGGGCGGCGTTGGTCGCGGGCTTCATGGGCGGTCGCCGCTCGAGCGGCCTCGTCGCGATGCTGATCGGCGCGACGTACCTGCTCGTCGGTGTGATCGGGCCGTTCGTCACGGACTCCGACGCCAACATCCTCGCCCTCAACGGCCCGGACCACATCCTGCACATCGGGTCCGCCGTGGTGCTGCTGTTCGCCGGATACGCGGCGAGGCGCCCCGAGGCGCAGATGTCGGGCACCGCGCGCTCGGACATGCGTCGAGCCGCATAAAGACCAGATCGCGTTCCATCGTCGGGGCGGGCCTCGTGCCCGCCCCGAACGCTGTCCGGGTCGGGCCGGAGTGGCGGTCGCACGGACCTGGACAACCTCGTCCTGGTGTGGCTCGTTCCACCACAAGCTCGTCCACGAGCACGGTTGGTCGCTCGAACGCGATCGAGACGGCGTCGTGCGGTGGTTCGACCCGGGCGGCGCGGAGTTCGTCGCCGGGTCGTGCGCCCCGTAGGTGCGTCTCCGGGGCGGACCCCACCACTCGATAGACTGCGCGCCATGCCTGGGAAGCACCGTGTGATCGTCGCGAAGCCCGGTCTCGACGGGCACGACCGCGGTGCGAAGGTCGTGGCGAGGGCACTCCGCGACGCGGGGTTCGAGGTCATCTACACGGGTCTGCACCAGACCCCCGAGCAGATCGCGGAGACGGCGATCCAGGAGGACGCCGACGCGGTCGGGCTGTCCTGCCACTCGGGCGCGCACATGACGCTGTTCCCGCGGGTCGTCGCACTCCTGCGCGACAAAGGCGCGGGCGACGTCCTCGTGTTCGGCGGCGGGATCATCCCGAAGGACGACATCGCGAAGCTCGCCGACGTCGGCGTCGAGAAGATCTTCACGCCGGGGGCGACGACCGGCGAGATCGTCGGGTGGCTCGACCAGCGTCTCGCGACGAGACGGGCCGGCTGACCCCGCGTGGATCTCTACGAGCATCAGGGCAAGGACCTCTTCGCGCGCGTCGGCATCCCCGTGCCGCGCGGGATCGTGGCGACGAGCGGGGAGGAGGCCGCCGCGGCCACGCGCGAGCTCGGCGGCCGCTCGGTCGTCAAGATCCAGGTGCAGATCGGGGGGCGGGGCAAGGGGGGCGGCGTCGTCCTCGTCGACTCGCCGGAGCGCGCGGCCGAGGAAGCCGAGCGGATGCTCCGGGAAGGGTTCAAGGGGATGCCGGTCAACCGCGTCCTCGTCGAGGAGCTCTTGCCGATCGCTCGCGAGTTCTACACGTCGATCCTGCTCGACCGGGCGGTCGGCCGGTACCTCGCGATGATGACGGCGGAGGGCGGCGTCGACATCGAGGACCTCGCGCGCACCCGGCCGGAGGCGATCCGACGGCTCCACGTCGACCCGAACCTCGGTCTCCGCTCGTTCCAGGTGCGCCAGCTCGTCGGGACGCTGCCGGAGGACGCCCGCGAGGGCGCCGGCGACGTCCTCGGGAAGATGTTCCGCGTCCTCACGGAGTTCGACTCGACCCTCGTCGAGGTCAACCCGCTCGTCCTGCTCGAGGACGGGCGCGTGGTCGCGCTCGACGCGAAGGTGACCGTCGACGACAACGCGCTGTTCCGTCAGCCCGACGTCGCGGAGCTGCGGTCCTCGTTCCCGATCGATCCCGTCGAGGCGAGGGCGAAGGACAAGGGTCTGCAGTACGTGAAGCTCGACGGCAACGTCGGGATCATCGGCAACGGCGCCGGCCTCGTGATGTCCACGCTCGATGTCGTGGCGCAGGCGGGCGCGCGGGCCGCGAACTTCCTCGACGTCGGCGGCGGCGCGAGCGCGGATCAGATGGCGACGTCGCTCGAGGTCGTTTTGAGCGACCCGGCCGTCCGCTCCGTGCTGATCAACATCTTCGGGGGGATCACGCGGGGCGACCTCGTCGCGCAGGGCGTGCTCGAGGCGCTCGAGCGCATCGATGCGCGGGTGCCGATTGTCGTCAGGCTCGACGGCACGAACGCCGAGGAGGGCCGCCGGATCCTGCGCGAGGCCGCGCACCCTCGGATCGTCGCGACCGAGACGATGCTCGAGGCGGCCGAGCGCGCCGCCACCTTCGCGAACGAGGGGGCGGGAGAGGCCGCGTGAGCGTGTTCGTGGGCGCCGAGACGCGGCTCGTCGTCGCGGGGATCACCGGACGCGAGGGGAGCTTCCACACCCTGCGCAACCGAGCCTACGGGACCCAGGTCGTCGCGGGCGTGACGCCCGGCAAAGGGGGCCAGGACGTCGAAGGCATCCCGGTGTTCGACACGATGGTCGAGGCCGCCGGCGCGACGGGCGCGAACACGTCGATGATCTTCGTCCCGCCGAGAGCGGCGGCCGAGTCGATCCTCGAGTGCACGGATGCCGGCATCGGTCTCGTCGTGTGCATCACCGAGGGCATCCCGGTGCGTGACATGGCGGAGGTGCACTCGTACCTCGCGGGCAGCGAGACCGTCCTCGTCGGGCCGAACTGCCCCGGCGTGATCTCGCCCGGCCGCGCGAACGTCGGCATCATCCCGGGCGAGATCTGCGCGCCGGGCCGGGTCGGACTCGTCTCGCGCTCGGGGACGCTCGTCTATCAGATCGTGCACGAGCTCTCGCGGCGCGGTCTCGGGCAGTCGACGTGCATCGGGATGGGCGGGGACCCCGTCCACGGGATCGGGTTCATCGAGGCGCTCGAGCGGTTCGAGGCCGACCCGGAGACCGACCTCGTCGTGATGGTCGGCGAGATCGGCGGCGACGACGAGGAGCGTGCCGCCGCGTTCATCGATGCCCACATGAGCAAACCCGTCATCGGCTACATCGCCGGGTTCGAGGCGCCACCGGGCAAACGGATGGGCCACGCAGGCGCGATCGTCACCGGCTCGACGGGGACGGCGGCGGCGAAGGCCGAGGCCCTCGAGGCCGTCGGCGTCCGCGTCGGGCGCACGCCGACCGAGGTCGCCGAGCTCGCGCAGGCCGCCGTGGGATGACGGATCGCGCCGGCGACGCGACCGTCGCCGGCGGGATCGTCGTCGCGGTCCGCGCGGGGGCCCTCGCGTTCGCCGCGATCCTCGCCGTCGCCGAGGGGCTCGCGCTCCTCGTCTGGGCGTTCGGTGGCACCGGGCTCGGGCTCGCGGACGCGCTCGGCCTCGGGTGGCTCGAGCTCGGCGCCGTGCACCACATCACGATCCGCCTCGAGATCCGCGACCTCGTGACGCCTGCGGCGAGCCGGATCGACCTCAGCATCGGCGTCACGCTGCTGACGGTCACGCTCGCCGGCGCGGTCCTCCTCGTCCGCGGAGGTCGGGCGGCGTCCGATCGCGCGGGCGGAGGCGCCGGCCGGAGGATCGCCGTCGGCGCGTGCGTCGCGATCGGCTACGCGCTGCCCCTCGCGATCGTCTCCCCGCTCGTCGACGTGCAGACGACGCGACCGTCGGAGACGGCGCTGACGGGCGTGTTCCTCGCCCGGCTCGACCCGGTCCAGGCGACGGCGTTCCCGCTCGTCCTGTCGGTGCTCGCCGGCGCCGCAGGCGGCGTGCGGTCGGTCTGGGCCGCGAGCGGTGTTCGCCCGTCGCGCGACCGGCTCCGGCGCGCGCTCCAGGGGGGCGTGCGGATGTTGCTCGTCGGCTTCGCGCTGTCCTTCGCGGGACTCTTCGTCGGCGGCGTGGTGGACCCCGACGGTCCGATCGCGTTGACCACGCCGACGACCGCGAGGTACGTGCGGACGATCTTCGATCGTCCCGCGGTCGGCGCGGTGCTCCTCGGTCATCATCTCGCGGTCGCTCCGGCGGAGGCGGCGTGGGTCGTCGTCCCCGCGATGGGCGGATGCGTCACCGCGCGAGGTTCCGCCGACGCCGACCTCCTGTGCTACGGGGCGGTCCCCGAGCGGATCTCGTCGCCGTCACCCGGCGAGGACGCCGGCGCCGAGCTCCGACTCCCGAACGCGATCGTGTCGCTCGGCGCCGC
>DASPIF010000062.1:0-2189 GCA_035629255.1 Actinomycetota bacterium
GAACTGCACGATCATCACGACGCTGATGGCGGTGGCGCCGTTGCATCGCGCCGCCGGCCTGCGCTCCCTGATCGTGTCGTCGTACCAGTCCGTGAGCGGCGCCGGCCAGAAGGGCGTCCGCGAGCTCGCCGAGCAGATCGAGAAGCTCCACGGGATGGAGGAGGAGCTCGGCCGCTCGGGCGACGTCGAGTCGCTCCCGGTCGGCGACGTGTTCGGCAAGACGATCGCCTACAACGTCGTCGCGAAGATCGACGTGTTCGACCCGGAGACGGGCGAGACGTTCGAGGAGATCAAGATGCAGCGCGAGGCGAAGCGGCTCCTCGCGATGCCGGATCTCGACATCGCCGCGACCTGCGTGCGCGTCCCGGTTCCGGTGGGCCACAGCGTCAGCGTGTACGCGACGTTCGACCGGGCGATCGCGCCGGACGAGGCACGTGAGGTCCTCGGTACGGCGCCGGGCGTCGAGGTCCGCGACGATCCGGCGAACGACGTCTACCCCTCGCCGCTCGAGGCCGCGGGGATCGACGACGTGCTCGTCGGCCGGATCCGGCAGCCCACCGGCCACGACGACGCGCTCTGGCTCTTCGCGTGCGGCGACAACCTCCGCAAGGGCGCGGCGCTCAACGCGGTGCAGACCGCCGAAGCGGTCCTCGCCCGTCGCTGACCTCCTCGACGACGGCGCCGTCCGTCAGGCGGCGTGGGCGTCGTGCATGTGGGTGTCGAGGCTGTCGCGGGTCGACATCTCGACGCCGCACTGAGGACAGGTGAAGCGCTCGCCGACGCTCTCCGCGTCGGCGGTCCCGGTCTCGCCACCGGTCGACAGGTTCCGACCCTCGCTGTCGCTCCGGCCGCCCTCGGCGTCGTGCTCGTCGTTCATGTGGACCTGGAGCAGCTCGGGCGTCTCGAACGTCTGGTCGCAGGTCGCGCAGCGCACCGCCATCTGACCGCCTCCTTGTCCGGGACTCTGTCGCAGCTGTTCCCGCTCGATCCGAGCCCGAACCGCTGACCGTCGCCGTGCGGGATGCTGCTCGGATGCGTATCCCGGCCCGTCTCCGCGAGTCGTGCACGGGCTGGGCGCGCGGCGAGGCATGGCTCCACGAGCTGCCCGCCGCCGTTGAGCGTCTCCGGGATCGCTGGGAGCTCAGCCTCGGTGAGCCGTACGAGGGGGAGGTCAGCGTGTCCTGGGTCGCACCGGCTCGCCGTCGGGACGGCTCGCCGGCCGTGCTGAAGGTCGGCTTGCCGCACATGGAGGCTGAGCACGAGATCGACGGGCTCCGCTTCTGGAACGGCGATCCGACGGTCCGGCTCCTCGATGCCGATCCGACGGTGAACGCGATGCTGCTCGAGCGCTGCGAACCCGGAACCCGTCTCCGCGAGCTCCCCGAACCCGAGCAGGACGTGGTGATCGCGGGTCTCCTCCGTCGGGTGTGGCGCCGTCCGGGCCCCGATCACCCGTTCCGGACGCTCGTCGAGATGATCGGCGCGTGGAGCGACGAGACGCGAGCGAACGAGGCCTCGTGGGCCGATGCCGATCTCGTGCGTGAGGGCCTCGAGATGTACGCGTCGCTGTGTTCAACGACGCGGGACGATGTCCTGCTCGCCACGGATCTGCATGCGGGGAACGTGCTCGCGGCGCAACGAGCGCCGTGGCTCGTGATCGACCCGAAGCCGTTCGTCGGCGACCCCGCGTATGACCCGACGCAGCATCTCCTCAACTGCCTCGACCGGATGCGGCGCGACGCGCGCGGGCTCATCCGTCGTCTCGCGGACCTGGCGGAGGTCGATGAGGAGCGTTTGCGCTCGTGGACGTTCGCTCGCGCGGCTGCCGAGCATCGCGGGAGAGACGACGCATCGTTGACCGAGGTTGCCCGAGCCCTCGCACCGTGACGCGCCGGAGCGCCTAGGCGAGGGCCGCCGTCTCGTCGTCGACCTCTCGGAGGAACAGCTTGGCGTCGCACGCGATCAGCCGCTCACGCGCCCGTTCGAGGAGCGGCCGCGGATCTCCGATCCCGTGCCTCGCGGTCGCCCACGCCGCATCGACCATCGCGCGGGCGGCGAAGACCGCCATCTCGAGTCGTTCGTACGCGTCGGCTGCGTCTCGGAGGAGATCAACCGCACGCCCGGCGTCGGGCTCGAGCAGCCCGTGGACGTGTCGAGCGTGCGCTTGGGCATCGACCGCGTCGGACGCG
>DASPIF010000063.1:0-4026 GCA_035629255.1 Actinomycetota bacterium
GAGGGGGACGCGGTCCCGGCGGCGGCCGCGGGTTAGACGGACTCCTCCGCCACGCCGGTCTCGACGAAGCGCTCCCCGTCCCACTCGAGCGTCGTCGTCCGGAACGCGCTCGGGCAGCAGTGCGGGTCCTCCGGCCCGTACACGGCCTCGCGGATCTCGAGGGCGGTGCCCACGAGGGAGGTCTCGGCGTCGCACCTCGCGCGCTTGTAGATCTCATCCGCCGCCCCGGCGCGGGGTGAGATCACGCGCGTCACGCCGCACGCGCCGGTCCCGCCGCGGTCCTCGAACGTCACGAGCTCGTCGACGCCGTCGCCGGTGAGGTCGCCGTGCTGCGGTCGCTGGATCCCGAGGACCGCCCGGCGCGGCGCGTCCGTGAATGCGTACACCGCGTGCCACGCGCCGCGATCCTCGGTGCGCTGCCACAGCGCGAAGCCGCGCTCGGCCGCGAAGGGGTCCTCACCGCGCTCCCACGCGATCGCGATCTGATCGAACGGCGCCGCCTCGACGTCGGCGAACGCGACCGTCGCGCCGGGCGGGAGCAGCGGACGGAGGTCACCCGCCGCGATCTCGGTGATCGCCTGCGGGTCCTCGACGGTCGACGGCGCGTCGGGCGGGAGCTGGAGGTGGGATGGCTCGGGGAGCGGCGACGGTGTCGGCGACGCGCTCGGCCGCGGGCTCGCGCTCGGGCCCGTGGGCGACGCGGTGGCGGACGGCGTGGTGGGCGCGGTCGTCGGCGCCCCCGGCGGTTCGGTCCCGCCGTCGGCGCACGCCGCGAGCGTCCCGACGCAGATCACGGCGATCGCGCCCGCGAGGAGCCCCGGCCGATGGCGCACGATCGGCATCGTACCGACGCTACGATGCGCCGATGGTCGTGAACGATCCGAACGCGAAGCCGGTCGCGACGTCCGAGACGACGCTCGTCCAGCTGATGGAGATCACGCACGCGAACGTCGCCGGCATCGTTCACGGCGGCGAGGTGATGAAGCTCGTGGACACCGCGGCGGGACTCGCCGCGATCAAGCACGCGGGCGGGATGTGCGTCACCGTCTCGATGGACGAGATGTCGTTCCTGCATCCCGTGCACGTCGGGGACCTCGTCACCGTCAAGGCGTCGGTGAACGACGTCGGGACCACGTCGCTCGAGGTCGGCGTCCGCGTCGAGGTCGAGGACGTCGTGACGGGGGAGCGGCAGCACACCTCGAGCGCGTACCTCGTGTTCGTGGCCCTCGACGACGACGGGAAGCCCCGGCCCGTGCCGCCGCTGATCGCCGGCAACGCGACCGAGCGGCGCCGCCAGCGCGAGGCCAAGATCCGGCGCGAGACGCGGCTGACGCACCGCGAGGCGATCGCCTCGCACCGGGCCGCGGTCGTCGTCGACCGCACCGACGACGATTCCCCGCCGCACCTGCGGATGTAGCCGGTCTGGGACGATGGGTCCGTGACCGCAGGAGGGGTTCGATGACGACCGCGCTCGCCGCCGCGCGGGGGCGTCTCGACACGGCCGACGGGGCGCTCGACCTCTACCGGCTCGCGTGGCTCGCCGAGCAGGGCGCCGGGACGATCGACGCCCTGCCGCACACCGTGAAGGTCCTGCTCGAGAACCTGCTCCGGCGCGCGGGCTCGCGCGACGTCTCCGACGACGACGTCCGGGCGCTCGCCGCGTGGCCGAACGGCGGATCGAACGCGCTCGCCTTCATGCCGACCCGCGTCCTGATGCAGGACCTGACGGGCGTTCCGGCGATCGTGGACCTCGCGGCCATGCGCTCGGCCATGGCGCGCGCCGGCGGCGACCCGTCGAAGGTCAACCCGCTCGTGGACAGCGATCTCGTGATCGACCACTCGGTCCAGGTCGACCTGTTCCGCTCCGCCGAGGCGTACGCGGCGAACATCGAGTTCGAGTACGAGCGCAACGTCGAGCGCTACGCGCTCCTGCGGTGGGCGCAGCAGGCGTTCGCCGGGATGCGCGTCGTCCCTCCGGGCGCAGGGATCTGTCATCAGGTGAACCTCGAGCACCTCGGCAAGGTCGTGACGACGAAGGGCGGCGTCGCGATGCCGGACACCCTGGTCGGCACCGACTCGCACACGACGATGATCAACGGGCTCGGCGTCCTCGGGTGGGGCGTCGGTGGGATCGAGGCCGAGGCCGCGATGCTCGGCCAGCCGCTGTTCATGCCGACCCCGATCGTGGTCGGCGTTCGCGTCACCGGCGTGCTCCCGCCCGGGACGACCGCGACCGACCTCGTGCTGACGTTGACCCAGATGCTGCGGGCGCACGGCGTCGTCGGCAAGTTCGTCGAGTTCTTCGGCGACGGCCTCTCGACGCTCGAGCTCGCCGACCGGGCGACGCTGTCGAACATGTGCCCGGAGTACGGGGCGACGGCGGCCTACTTCCCGATCGACGACGAGACCCTCCGGTACCTCCGGATCACCGGGCGCCAGGAACGCGTCGACCTCGTGGAGCGCTACGCGAAGGAACAGGGGCTGTTCCGCCGCGACGGCGACCCGGACCCGACGTTCAGCGAGGTCCTCGAGCTCGATCTCGCGTCCGTCGTTCCGTCGCTCGCGGGGCCGAAGCGCCCCCAGGACCGGGTCGCGCTCCCCGAGGTCCGCGCGTCGTTCGAGGACGAGTTCCCCGAGAACGCGCTCGCCCCGACCGACGTTGTCGGCGACGGGTCGGTCGTGATCGCGGCGATCACGAGCTGCACGAACACCTCGAACCCGTCGGTGATGATCGCGGCTGGCCTGCTCGCGAAGAAGGCCGTTGAGGCGGGGCTCGAGACGAAGCCGTGGGTCAAGACGTCGCTCGCGCCCGGCTCGCGGGTCGTGACGGACTACCTCGACACCGCCGGACTGCAGCCGTACCTCGACAAGCTCGGCTTCCATCTCGTCGGGTTCGGGTGCACGACCTGCATCGGCAACTCGGGGCCGCTGCCGGAGGACGTGGCGGAGGCCGTGACCGAGCGCGACCTCGCGGTGGTCGCGGTGCTGAGCGGCAACCGCAACTTCGAGGGCCGGATCCATCCGCTCGTCCGCGCGTCGTACCTGGGGTCGCCGCCGCTGTGCGTCGCGTACGCGCTCGCCGGGACGGTCGCGATCGATCTCTCGAGCGAGCCGCTCGGCGTCGGAGCCGACGGCGAGCCGGTCTACCTCCGCGACGTGTGGCCGAGCCCGGTCGAGGTCCGCGACGCGATCGCGTCGTCGCTGTCGCCGGACCAGTTCACGCATCAGTACGGACGGATCTACGACGGTGACGAGCACTGGAACGCGTTGCCCTCGCCCGACGGGCCGATGTACGCGTGGGACGCCGGCTCGACGTACGTCCAGGAGCCGCCGTTCTTCACGGGGCTCGATGCCGCGCCCGCCGCCGTCGGCGACCTCGTCGGCGCGAGGTGCCTCGTGAAGGTGGGCGACTCGATCACGACGGATCACATCTCGCCGGCCGGTTCGATCCGCCCGGACTCGCCCGCGGGCCGCTTCCTGATCGAGCGCGGGGTCGAGCAGCGTGCGTTCAACTCCTACGGCGCCCGCCGCGGCAACCACGAGGTGATGATGCGCGGCACGTTCGCGAACGTCCGATTGCGCAACGAGCTCGCCCCCGGGACCGAGGGGCCGTGGACCATCCATCGGCCGAGCCACGAGCTCCTGACGATCTTCGACGCCGCCGAGCGGTACCGCACCGAGGGCGTCCCGCTGATCGTGCTCGCCGGCAAGGAGTACGGCAGCGGCTCGAGCCGTGACTGGGCCGCGAAGGGGCCATCGCTCCTCGGCGTCCGGGCGGTGATCGCCGAGAGCTTCGAGCGGATCCACCGGTCGAACCTCGTCGGCATGGGCGTGCTGCCGCTCCAGTACCTCGATCGACAGAACGCCGCATCGCTCGGCCTCGACGGGACCGAGACGTTCGACATCTCGGGCCTGGTGGCCGGGGTGCGAGCCAGACAGGAGGTGCGGATCGTCGCGCGCGCCGACGACGGGGCCGAGACGCGCTTCACCGCGATCGTCCGGATCGACGGCGCCGCGGAGGTCGAG
>DASPIF010000064.1:0-4477 GCA_035629255.1 Actinomycetota bacterium
CCCGCCGCAATCGACGTGGGGGTGGGCATTGCGATCGTTGGGCTCGCCGTGGGTCGCCCACCGGGTGTGTCCGATCCCGAGGGAGCCCGCCGGCGACCCTTCGCGCTCGAGCACGGCGTCGAGTTCGGAGAGCTTGCCCTCGCGCTTGACGACCGCCAGATCGCCATCGACGAGGGCGACGCCGGCCGAGTCGTACCCGCGGTACTCGAGGCGTCGAAGGCCCTCGAGGATCACGGGAAGCGCCTGGTCAGGGCCTACGTAGCCCACGATGCCGCACATGGAGCGTCGAGGCTAACAGGGTCCGCAGGGGTGGCCATCCATCCTTCGGACCGTTTCGGCGGATCGGTTTCGCCCCCGTCAGGCGAGCGCCGACCGGACCGCGTCCGCGATGGCCCCGGCGTGCCCGGCGGCGTCCTCCTCGTTCTCGGCCTCGACCATCACGCGCACCAGGTCCTCGGTGCCGGACGTCCGGACCAGGACGCGGCCTCGGTCGCCGAGCGCGTGCTCGGCGGCGGCGACGGCCTCCCAGATCGACGGAGCGTCCTCCAGCCCGTGCTTGTCCCGAACCTCGATGTTCAGGAGCACCTGGGGGAACTTGCGCATCACGCTCGCGAACCGTCCGACGTCGACCCCCTCCCGTCGCGCGAGCGACAGGAACCTCGCCGCGGTGATCAGCCCATCGCCGGTCGTCGCGGAGCGCCGGAAGATCACGTGTCCCGACTGCTCGCCGCCGAGCACCGCTCCGCGCTCCTCCATCCGCTCGAGGACGTAGCGATCTCCGACGGGCGTCTCCTCCAGCTCGATGCCGGCATCGCCCATCGCGAGGCGGAGACCGAGATTGGACATCACGGTCGCCACGACGATCCCGTTCTCGAGCGCCCCGTCGGCGTGCATCGCGAGCGCGCACGCGGCGAGCACCTGGTCACCGTCGATCACGTTCCCGTCGGCATCGGCGAACAGCGCTCGGTCGGCGTCGCCGTCGAAGGCGACCCCCGCGTCGGCACCCCGAGTGACGACCTCGGCGGCGACCACCTCCGGATGCAGGGCCCCGCACGCGACGTTGATGTTGTCGCCGCGCGGGTCGTCGTTGATCGCGATCACCTCGGCGCCGAGCCGGCGGAGGACCTCGGGGCCGACGACCGCGGCCGCGCCGTTCGCGGGGTCGACGACGATCCGCATCCCGTCCAGACGTGCTTCCGCGGTCGCGACCACGTGGTCGACGTAATCGGGCGCGTCGGCCGGCATCTCGTGCACGGACCCGGGCGCGAACGTCTCAACGGTCGGATCGGCGATCTCGGCTTCGATCTCGTCCTCGAGGCCGTCGGAGAGCTTGAAGCCTCGGTGGTTGAAGAACTTGATCCCGTTGTCGTCGGGCGGGTTGTGCGAGGCGGAGATCATCACGCCCGACCAGTGCCCCACCGCCGCCGTGAGGTAGGCGACCGCGGGCGTCGGCTCGACGCCGAGCAGGTACGCGTCGCCGCCGGCGCTCGTGATCCCCTCGGCGAGCGCGGTCTCGAGCGCGACGCCCGAGGTGCGCGGATCGCGGCCGATCACGAAGGCGATGCGGTGTTCGCCGTGACGGCGAAGCACGACCGTCGCGGCGCGCCCGAGCGCGCGCGCGATCTCGTCCGTGAGGTCCCGTCCGTAGCGCCCCCGAACGCCGTCCGTACCGAACAGGCGCCCCATCAGGGCCCGGAGCCTACCGTTCGGGCGCGTGCGAGACTCGGGGCGTGGCTGCTCTCGTCCGCATCCTGACCACCCCGGACGTCACGGAGGGCGCGATCGTGCGCTCGCGGCTCGAGGACGAGGGGATCCCGGTCATGACCAACGGCGGCGAGGGTCCGTACCGGATGGGGCCGGTGCACGTCTTCGTCCCGGCGGAGTTCGAGGTGCAGGCGCGGCTCGTGCTCGACACGGTCCGAGCGGGCGCGGACGTGCCGACGGAGGTCGGGGTCGAGGAGCCCGAGCGCGACGAGCGCCCCTAACGCTTGGAGAACTGGGGCGCCTTGCGGGCCTTCTTCAGGCCGTACTTGCGCCGTTCCTTCTCGCGGGCGTCGCGCGAGAGGAAGCCCTCCTTCTTCAGCGCCGGACGGAGCTCGGGGTCGAGCTCGATCAGCGCGCGCGCGATCCCGAGCCGAAGCGCGCCGGCCTGACCGGCGACCCCACCGCCCTCGATCCGGGCGACGACGTCGAGGTCCTTCTCGCGGCCGGCCGTGCGGAGCGGCGCGCCGACGATCATGCGGTGCGCGCGCGTCGGGAAGTACTCCTCGAGCGGCCGCCCGTTCAGGGTCATCGCGCCCGTGCCGGGGACGAGGCGGACGCGAGCGATCGCTTCCTTGCGTCGTCCCGTCGCGATGTTCGCCGTTGCCTGCGCCACCCGTCAGTCCTCCTTCGTGCGACGCGCGGTCGTGCGCTTCGCGGTGCTCTTCTTCGCCGTCGACTCCGCGGTGCTCTTCTTCGCGGTCGCGGCGGTCGTCCGCTTCGCCGTGCTCTTCTTGGCGGTCGTCGCCTTCTTCGCCGGCGACGCGGCGGCGCGCTTCGCGGTGCTGCGCTTCGTGGCGGGCCTAGCGTCGTCCTTCGACGTCGGGCGCGGCGCGGGGGCCTCGCGCTTCGGCAGGCCCTCCCACGGCGGGACCTCGCCGAGCGCGAGCGGCTTGGGCATCTGCGCCTCGTGGCGATGCGTCGGTCCGTCGTAGACGTGGAGCTTCCTGCTCATCGAGCGGCCGAGGCTGTTCTTCGGGAGCATCCCGCGGATCGCCTTCTCGACGGCGAACGACGGGCGCTCGGCGAGCAGCCGGCCGTACTTGGTCTCGGTGAGCCCGCCGGGGTACCCCGAGTGGCGGTACGCGACCTTGGTCTCGCGCTTGCCGCCGGTGAGCTCGACCCCCTTGGCGTTGACGACGATCACGTGGTCGCCCGTGTCCATGTGGGGCGCGAAGATCGGCTTGTGCTTGCCGCGCAGGATCGCCGCCGCCTCGGACGCGAGGCGCCCGAGCACCGCGCCCTGGGCATCCAAGACGTACCAACGGCGCTCGATGTCCCGCGGTTTCGGGGCGTAGGTCTTCACACTGGGCTCCGCGTTGGAGGGGTGCCGGACCGGGGTCGGCCGGCTCCACAGGGTACCCGCGCGCGGCCGGACACGTCAAAGAAGCGCAGGTCAGCGGCCCTGCCTACGACCACGGGAGCTCGGAGCGGCGGCGCCAGTAGACCTCCGGATCCTCGGCCTCGGGCACGACCGCGGCGGGGTCGAGCGATCGCGCGGCCCCGATCGCGTCGAGGTTCGAACGGAGCTGGTCGGGCGTCACCGCGCCCGAGAGCACCACGTCCACCCACGGCCGCGAGAGCACGATCGCGAGCGCGACGGCGTCCACGCCGACCCCGGCGCGCTCGGCGATCGGAGCGAGCGGCGTGGCGGCGTCCCCTCTCGGCCCGAGGCGTCCGTTGGCCATCGCCTCCTTCACGATGACCCGGAGCCCTGCGGCATGCGCATCGGCGAGGGCGTCCCCCGCGGAACGCTCGAGCGCGTTCCACGTCGCCTGCGCCGCGCCGAACAGCCGTTCGCCGCCGACCTCGACCTCGAGCGCCCGCCGGAGCGATTCCGCCTGGCGAGGTCCGCTGACCGAGAGCCCAACGGTGACGCCAGAGTCGCGCAGCGCCGCCAGCTCGCGCACCACGTCGCGGTCCTCGAGCACCCCGCTGTCCGGCGTGACCGAGTGGATCTGATACAGCCGCAGACGGACGCCGAGCACCGCGCGGCTCTCGGCGAGCTGACGCCGCAGGGCCTCGACGGAGTGATCCTTGACCTCGTGCACCTCGGCGTCGACACGCCAGCCGGCCGTGTAGGTGTAGCCCCACTTCGACCCGACCTCGACGTCGTCGTGCCCGCGCGCCTCGAGCCAGGACGCCACGAACCGCTCGGCCTCGCCGTACGATCGCGCGACGTCCACGTACCGGACGCCGGCGTCGTAGGCGACATCGCGCACCCCGAACGTCCGCGCACGCATCGCCTCCGGGGAGCGTGCTTCGCCGAGGTCCTCGCCGCGGCCGACGTCGAGGTACCCGGGACGTCCGAGCGCCGCGAGGCCGAGCCCCATCCGGGAGACGGTCGCGTCGGTGCGTCCGAGCGGCCGTTCCGGCGTCATCGACGCCGCCCGTAGACCACGCGCTCGAGCGTCAGGCCGTGCGGCGGGGCGACCCTGCCTGCGGCCGCTCGGTCCCCGGCGGCGAGGATCTGCGGCATCGTCGACGGGGAGACCGCGCCCTCGCCCACGGCGACGAGCGTCCCGACGAGGCTCCGGACCATCTGCTGCAAGAACGCGTTCGCGCGAGCGGTGATCTCGACGCGATCGCCGCGTCGCGCGACCGCGAGCCGCGCGAGGTGTCGGACCGTCGAGGCTCCGCCCTGAGGGCGGCGGCCGAACGACCCGAAGTCGTGCTCGCCGACGAGCGTCCGGGCGGCGGCGCGCATCGCGCGGAG
>DASPIF010000065.1:0-5945 GCA_035629255.1 Actinomycetota bacterium
AGCGTCTCCTCGGGGGTGGCGGCGCCGGCGCCACCGGCGCGACCGGGGTCACGGCCGCCACCGGCGCGACCGGGATCACGGCCGCCACCGGCGCGACGGGCTGACCCGTCGGGAACGGCTGATCGTCGGAACCCGCGGTCGCGGGACGCCGTCGAACCCGCGTCCTGGCGACCCGCGACGCGGGTCCGAACCGAGGAGGTCCCGATGGCTCGTCGCTCGATCACGGCCGCCCTGTCGTTCGTCGCCGCGGTGATGCTGGTCGCCACCCCGGCGCTCGCGTGCGGCGGGCTCATCAACGCCAACGGCACCGTCACGCTCGTCCGCACCACGACGCTCGCGGCGTACCACGGCGGCATCGAGCACTACGTGACCTCGTTCGCGTTCGCCGGCGGGGGAGGCGAGTTCGGTTCGATCGTGCCGTTGCCCGGCGTGCCTACCAAGGTGATCCGCGGAGGCGATTGGACCCTGCAGCGTCTCGCGATCGAGACGCAACCGCCGGTCGCCTCACCGCTCGCCTTCGCGGGAGAGGACGGCGCGGCCGGCGCACGGGTGTTGCTCGAGACCGAGATCGACGCGCTCGACGTCGTGGTCCTCGAGGGCGGCGCGGCCGAGGTCGGGACCTGGGCGACCGAGAACGACTTCTTGCTGCCTCCGGATGCCCCCGAGGTCCTCGAGTTCTACGCGGCGCGGAGCCCGATCTTCATGGCGGTGCGCTTCGACGCGACGCGCGCGGCCGAGCAGGGGCTCGGCGAGGGCGACGGGACGCCCGTCCACCTCGTGATCCCGACCGACGACCCGTGGGTGCCGCTGCGCATCCTCGGGCTCGGCGCGGGCAAGATCGCCCCCGTCGAAGCCGACGTCTACCTGCTGACCGATCGCGCTCCCGCGCTGCTGCCCGAGCCGGTGTCGCCGCTCACCGCCTCGTTCCTCGCCGAGCGAGACGTTCGTCCTGGGCTCGTGCTCGAGCACAGCGCCCCGGCGTCGCCCTCGCTCCTGGCGGACCTGCGCTCCGACCGCGGTATGCGGTGGCTGCCCGAACGCGACGTCTGGCTCTCGTACGTCCGCGTGGACGCGGAAGCGGGCGACCTCGACTTCGATCTCGCGGTCGACGCCTCCGGCTCGGGCGAACCGTCGCCACGCGACGCAGGCGTGCCGGCGACCGCACCCGCCTCGCCGAGCGGCGGTGGCCTCACGACGATCCTGTGGCTCCTCGCCGGCGCGGCCGCGGTCGTCGCGATCGCCGGTGGGATCGGCGCGCGTCGCACCGGGGGTCGGCCGGCGTGAGATCCATGTTTTCCCGCGCCGCGATCCTCGTCCTCGTCGTCGGGTCGGTGGCGGCGTTCGCGGTCGCCGACCGGGACCCGGACGCGGTTCGCACGGTGCACGTCCGGATCCACCTCTCGCGGTTCGAGCCCGGGGCGTTCGTGTTCGCGCCGGGCGATCGCGTCCGGTTCGTCGTCCACAACGCCGACCCGATCCCGCACGAGTTCATCCTCGGCGACCGGACGGTTCAGCTGCTGCACGAGCGCGGGACCGAGGCCTACCACCCGCCGCGGCCGGGCGAGATGACGATGGCGCCGGGCGACACGATGACGACGACCTACGCGTTCGAGGAGCCCGGCCGGCTGACGCTCGGCTGTCACCTTCCCGGTCATTTCGCCTATGGGATGCGGGCCCCCGTCGTCGTCGGGTGACCATCGGCGTTGGCGCGCCGCGGCGACGTGGCTATCATCGGTCTGCGGGGTGGAGCAGTCCGGTAGCTCGCTGGGCTCATAACCCAGAGGTCACAGGTTCAAATCCTGTCCCCGCGACGATCGAGGAGGCCCCGCTTCGGCGGGGCCTCTCGCGTTCCCGGCTCACGGGGTCTCGGCTGGGGGCGTCTCGCCCTGGTCGTCGGCGCGGACGACGATCCAGGCGATCGCCGCGTAGGGGAGGGGCGTGAGGAAGAGCGGCCAGGTCGAGGAGACGGCGCTGGCGAGCGCGACCAGCCCGAACCCGATCGCGAACAGGAGCGCGATCGCGGCCATCCGGCGTCCCTCGGTCACGCGGGGCATCGTACCCGCGGTGCGGGGCGGGTCGGTAAGATGCGGTGCCCATCGAGCGGTCGCGGCGCGACCGCATCCGAAGGAGGAGCGCCACCGTGTCCGACCACGACGTGACGTCGAAGCTCGCGAAGGTCCCGATCTTCTCCGGGTGCTCGAAGCGGGAGCTCGCGATCATCGCGCGAGCTTCGAAGGAGGTCTCGCACCGCGCGGACACCGTCGTGGCACGCGAGGGCGAGCGCGGGATCGGTCTGTTCCTGATCGATCAGGGCGAGTGCAGGGTCTCGATCGGCGGGAAGACGAAGGCGCGCCTCGGGCCCGGGGACTTCTTCGGTGAGGTCGCGCTCCTCGACGGAGGCCCCCGGACGGCGACCGTCACGGCGACGACGGACGTCAAGCTCGTCGGGATCACCGGATGGGTGTTCCGGGGTCTGTTGATGGAGCACCCGTCGATCGCGCTCAAGACGCTCGAGGCGGTCGCCGGACGGCTGCGCACGGTGTCGAAGGAGCCCGTCTAGCCGGCGCGTGACCGCGTTCGTCGAACGGCCCGACGGCGCGCGTATCGCGTTCGAGGTCGCGGGCGATCCGCGACGTCCGGCCGTGATGCTGCTCGGTGGGATCGGCGGCGACGCCCCCACGTGGCGCCACGTCGTCCCGCTCCTCGCGATCGAGCTCTTCGTCGTCGCCGTCGACCATCGGGGGATCGGACGATCCGACGCCGCGGAGACGACGCCGACCATCGCGACGTACGCGGACGATGCCGTCGCCGTCCTCGACGAGCTGCGACTGGCTGCGGCACACGTGTACGGCCACTCGTTCGGCACGCTGGTGGCGCTCGAGCTGGCGCTCGCGCATCCCGAACGCGTCCTCGCGCTCGTCCTCGGGGCCGGCCGTCCCGGTCGCGCGGGCTCGGTGCCGGGTCGCGGTCGTGCGCCCCTGGGCCGCCCCTGGGAGGTCCTGTACGCGCCGCGGTTCCTCGAGCGGTGCCCCGAGGTCGTCGACGCCGACCGGCGGGCGACGGTGAGACGGCCGGACGGCGAACGGCGGCAGTCGGAGGCGGCGAAGGGTTGGACCGCCGACGGTCTGGACGAGATCCGCGCGCCCGTCCTGATCGTCCACGGCACCGAGGACCTCGTCGTCGACGTGGGGAACGCGGCGCGACTTCGCCAGCGGCTCCCCGGCGCCGAGCTCGCGCTCCTCGAAGGCGCGGGGCACGCCTACCATTCGGAGATGCCCGAGCGGTCGACCGAGATCGTGCTCGACTTCCTGCGGCGCCACCGGTCGCGGGCATGAACGAGGCGTCGCGCGACGTCGGAGCGCTCGCCGCCGAACGCGAGGAGCGGCGCCGGGCGAAGGACTTCGCCGCCGCCGACGCCCTCCGGGCTCGGATCGAGGCGCTTGGCTACCGCATCCTCGACGGCGCCGAGGGGCCGACGCTCGAGCCGATCCGGGCGGCTCGAGAGCGCGCGGCCGACGTCCCGAGCATGCTCGGCGACCCCGCGACGGCGGATGCGACGCTCGCCTGGGTCGACGAGGGCTGGCCGCAGGACATCCGCCGCGCGGTCGAGGCCACGCGGGCGTCGGCTGCCGGCCGGGCGGCCCATCTCGTCGTCGCCGACGCGACGGGTGGCGATGCCCACTACGGCGACGACGTCGAGGTGCTGCGGCTCGAGCCGGGCACCGGATGGGCCGCGGCCCGCAACGCCGGGCTCCGACGCGCCAAGGGCCGGATCGTGGTCGCGCTCGACGGCTCGATCGAACCCGTGGGCGACCTGGTGACGCCGCTGCTCCTCGCGCTGGAGGATCCGTCGGTCGGGATCTGCGGACCGTTCGGGATCTCGACCATCGACCTGCGCGAGTTCCACGAGAGCCCTGGCCCGGTCGTGGACGCGATCGAGGGCTACTGCTTCGCGCTCCGACGCGAGCTTCTGGTGGAGCTCGGCGGCTTCGACGAGCGGTTCCGGTGGTACCGGACGGCGGACATCGAGCTCAGCTTCCGAGCCAAGGACGCCGGCTATCGATGCGTCGTCGTCGAGGTCCCCGTGCGCAAGCACGAGCACCGGATGTGGGATGCGACGACGCCGGAGGACCGCGACCGGCTGTCGAAGCGGAACTACAACCGGTTCCTGGAGCGGTTCCGAGGGCGCACGGACCTGCTCGTGGGTGGGACGGAGGGGGGCTGAGGGCCGCTACGAGGCGGGGGCGCTCGGCGGCTGCACGACGACGTCCGGACCCGTCGGCGCCGCGTCGCGACGGCTGCCGTTCGCGCTGATCTCCCGTCGCAGCTCCTCCACCGTCGGGATCGGCTTCGAGCCCTCGAAGTAGGCGTGCAGGTCGGGGCCGTCGATCACCTCGGTCACGATCAGGATCTGCGACATCTGCTCGAGGAACCGCCGGTACTGCTCGAGCACCTCGGTGGCCCGGCCGTGCGCCTCGTCGACGAGCCGCGAGATCTCCTCATCGACCGCGGAGGCGAGGTCGCCCGAGAGTTGCTCGCCCGCACCCGGGAACATCGGGCCGCCTCCACGGAACCCGTCGCTGCCGAACGACAGCGGTCCGACGCGTGGACTCATCCCGTATTCCGTGACCATCGCTCGGGCGATCTCGGTCGCGCGTTCGAGGTCGTTCTGCGCGCCGGTGGAGATCACGTTGTCGAACACGACCTCCTCGGCCGTGCGACCTCCGAGCAGGACCGCGAGCCGGTCCTTGAGCTCGGGCTCGGTGAGCAGGTACCGGTCCTCGAGCGGACGTTGCATCGTCATCCCGAGCGCGGCCGCGCCGCGCGGGATGATCGAGACGCGGTGCACGGGATCGGCGGTCGGGGCCGTCAGCGCGACGAGCGCGTGGCCCATCTCGTGGACCGCGACGCGTTCCTTGTCCTTCTCGGACATGACCCGGCTCTTGCGTTCGAGGCCCGCGACCGTTCGATCGATCGCCTCCTCGAGCTCGATCATCGTGACGCCGTTCTTCTCCTTGCGCGCGGCGAGGAGCGCCGCCTCGTTCACCACGTTCGCGAGGTCGGCACCGGTGAACCCGGGGGTGCGCGACGCCAGGATCCGCAGGTCGACGCTCGGATCGATCGCGACGCCGCGCGCGTGGACCTTGAGGATCTCCTCGCGGCCCTTGAGGTCCGGGCGGTCGACGACCACCTGACGGTCGAACCGGCCGGGCCGCACGAGCGCCGCGTCCAGGACATCCGGACGGTTGGTCGCGGCCATGATGATCACGCCCTTGCTCGAGTCGAACCCGTCCATCTCGACGAGGAGCTGGTTCAGCGTCTGCTCGCGCTCGTCGTGCGCGCCGAACCCGGCACCCATCGCGCCGCCGCGCCCCTTGCCGATCGTGTCGATCTCATCGAGGAACACGAGCGCGGGGGCCTTCTCCTTCGCCTGCTGGAAGAGCTCGCGGACGCGGGCCGCGCCGAGCCCGACGAACATCTCGACGAACTCGGAGCCGGACATGAAGAAGAAGGGCACGTTGGCTTCGCCGGCCACCGCACGGGCGAGCAGGGTCTTGCCGCATCCCGGCGGACCCAGGAGCAGCACCCCCTTGGGGATCCGGCCGCCGAGGCGCTGGTACTTCTTCGGGTTCTTGAGGAAGTCGACGATCTCGCGGAGCTCTTCCTTCGCCTCGTCGACGCCGGCGACGTCGCCGAAGGTGGTCTTCATCTCCTTGCGGTCGTAGATCTTGACGCGGTTTCGACCGAGGTTGAGCGCCGCGCCCGTCTGTGCGCCGCTCATCCGGCGCACGAGGAAGAACCACAACAGACCGAACAGGAGCAGCGGGACCACCCAGCCGACGAGGAAGCTCTGGAGGGCGTTGGGCTGGACACCCCGGTACGCGACGCCCTGCTCGTCGAGCGTCTCGATCAGACGCGAGGTCCCCTGCAGGATCGGGGGGATC
>DASPIF010000066.1:0-4267 GCA_035629255.1 Actinomycetota bacterium
CGCTCCGTCACGGCGGGGAGCACGCCGATGTGGCGCGGCGCTTCCCGCTCTCGCTCGAGATCGCGCGGACGTCCGGCGTCGCCGTCGAGGAGGTGCGGGCGTCCGCGCGTTCCCCCCTCGCGCGGCTGCTCGAGCTCGTGCAGATGGGCGATCTCGTGTCGACGTACGCGGGGATCTCGCGGGGCGTGGACCCGACGCCGATCGACGCGATCGCGCGTCTCAAGGACGCGCTGGCGGGGACCCGATGACGGAGGTCGTCGTCCAGACCGTGCCGTCGCCGGGCGACCGGCTCGCCGAGGAGGGTGCGGGGGTCGTGCGCGAGCGCTCGTCGCTCGTGCCGAACGTGGCCGTGATCTTGGGGTCCGGGCTCGGCGCGGTCGTCGACGGGATGGCCGATTCCGAATCGTTCGCGTTCACCGATCTGCCCGGCTTCCCCGCGCCGACCGTTCCCGGCCACGCCGGACGGCTCGCGCTCGGCAGGCTCGAGGGCGTCGCGATCGCGGCGTTCCAGGGCCGGATCCACTTCTACGAGGGCAACGACATCGCGCGATGCGCGCTGCCGGTCCGGCTCGCGCATGCGCTCGGCGCCCGCACGCTCGTGATCACCGCCGCGACGGGTGGGATCGATCGGTCCCTCACGCCGGGCTCGATCGTGGTCGGGACCGACCATCTGAACATGATCGGCGCGAGCGTTCTCCGCGGATGGCGGAACCCGGACGGCTCACCTCCGTTCGTCGACATGTCGGCCGTCTACGACCCGGACCTCCGAGCCCTCGCGCTGGAGCGCGCGGCGGCGCTCGGCGTCGAGGTCGCGAGCGGCGCGTACATCGCGATGCCCGGTCCGAACTACGAGACGCCCGCCGAGATCGACGCGCTCCGCGGGATGGGCGGGACCGTCGTGGGGATGTCGGTCGTCCCCGAGGCGACCGCGGCGCGGGCGCTCGGACTGCGCGTCCTGGGATTGTTCAGCGTGACGAACCTCGCCGGGGACCCCGCGACGCACCAGGAGGTCCTCGAGATGGCCGATCGCGCGGCGCGCGGCACGAGCGCGTTGCTCCGCGATCTGCTGCCGACATTGGACGCGACGACGGAGCAGGGGGATGACGATGGAGGGTGACGTCAAGGACCTCGGGCTCGCCGAGGGCGGACGCGAGCGGATCGAGTGGGCCGCCCAGGAGATGCGGGTGCTGGCGCTCATCACCGAACGGTTCGAGAAGGAGCGTCCGCTCGAGGGGATCCGGATCGGCGCATGCCTGCACGTGACGACCGAGACGGCGAACCTGATGAGGACGCTGCGTGCGGGCGGCGCGGACGTCGCCCTGTGCGCGTCCAACCCGCTGTCGACCCAGGACGACGTCGCGGCGGCGCTCACGGACGAGGGCATCCCGACCCAGGCGATCAAGGGCGAAGACAGCGACAGCTACTTCCGCCACATCAATGCGGTCCTCGACCACCGGCCGCAGATCACGATGGACGACGGCTGCGACATGGTGACGGTGCTGCACCGCGAACGGCCCGACCAGATCCCCGAGGTCCTCGCCGGCACCGAGGAGACGACGACGGGGGTGATCCGGCTCCGCGCGATGCACGGAGACGGCGCGCTGCGATACCCGATCGTCGCGGTGAACGACGCCGACACCAAGCATCTGTTCGACAACCGCTTCGGGACGGGGCAGTCGACGGTCGATGCGATCATGCGCTCGACGAACCTGCTGCTCGCCGGCCGGACGATCGTGGTGTGCGGCTACGGGATGTGCGGTCGCGGCGTCGCCTCGCGGGCGCGGGGGATGGGCGCCCACGTGATCGTCACGGAGGTGGACCCGCTGCCGGCGCTGGAGGCCGCGATGGAGGGCTACCGGGTGATGCCGTTGCGCGACGCGGCGCGGATCGGCGACGTCTTCGTGACGGTCACGGGCGACAAGGGCGTGATCCGCCGCGAGCACCTCGACCTGATGAAGGACGGTGCCGTGCTCGCGAACTCGGGCCACTTCGACGTCGAGATCGACAAGATCGCGCTGGCCGATCTCGCCGGCGGGCGGGTGCGACGGATCCGCGAGTTCGTCGACGAGTACACGATGCCCGACGGCCGCAAGATCCACCTGCTCGGCGAGGGCAGGCTCGTGAACCTCGCCGCCGCCGAAGGGCATCCGGCGGCGGTCATGGACATGTCGTTCGCCGACCAGGCCCTCGCCGTCGAGTGGGTCGTGAAGAACCACTCGTCGCTCGAGGTGGGCGTGTATCCGGTGCCGAAGGACATCGACCTCGAGGTGGCGCGGCTCAAGCTGCAGTCGATGGGGATCGAGATCGACCAGCTCACCAAGGACCAGGAGGCCTACCTGCGGTCGTGGCAGGAGGGAACCTGAGCTCAGCGCTGTCCGTCCGCGCGAGGTTCGAGCGCCTGCCCGCGACGCTCAAGGGAGCCTTCATCCTCCGTGGGGAGGACGCGGATCCCCATCAGGTCGAGTTCCGCGGCGCGAGCATCGTCGGCGTCGGCATCGATGTGCGAGTCCCGATGCCGATCACGGCGGCCTCGCTCGACGCCGCCCCGCACCGCGACGTCTTCGTGCCGTTCGAGGCCCAGATCGGTGAGCTCGGACCGGGCTGGTACACGCTCGAAGCCGAGCTCGACGTCGACGGGACGACGTCGAGCTTCGACGGGGGCCGCCGGTTCGCGATGGCGTGGCCGCGCGCGACGGTGCGGCGCGGACAGGTCCGGATCGACCAGGACGTCTCCGTCCACAGCACGACGGTGCATCTCGAGCAGCTCGAGCTCGGCGGCGACTCGGCGAAGCTCCACCTGCGGACGGATCCACCCGCCGACGTCGCCGTGAGCATCCTCGCCGACGGCGAGCGCCTCGGGGAGCTCGAGGTCGAGCACGACGACGGTTCGGGCCGCACGAAGATCACCACGTACCCCGTGCTGCGGAGCCATCGGTCGATCCGCGTCGACGTCCGCGGCGCGACGGGGACCGTGGACGTGCCGCTGCCGGAGTGACCGACCGACACATCGTCGCGATGGGCGGTGCGCCGTTCGATCCGGATGACGCGCTGTTCCGAGCGATCTTCGACCTGTCCGGCGCGTCGAGGCCGCGGATCTGCTACGTCCCGACGGCCGTGGGCGACGACGCGTGGCACCTCGCCCGGTTCTACGGCGCGTTCCCGGCGGCGTCGTTCGAGCCGTCACACCTGCCCCTGTTCGATCGCGCGGACGCGCACCCGCGCCGTCGTCTGCTGGACCAGGACGTGATCCTCGTCGGTGGCGGCAACACGGCGAACCTGCTGGCGATCTGGCGGCTGCACGGCGTCGACGTCGCGCTGCATGAGGCCTGGGAGGCCGGGATCGTGCTCTGCGGCTCGAGCGCGGGGGGCAACTGCTGGTTCGAGGCGAGCACGACGGATTCGTTCGGACCGACGCTGCAGCCGTTGCACGACGGGCTCGGGTTCCTCGCCGGCTCGTTCTGCCCGCACTACGACGGCGAGCCACAACGACGGCCGCTCTATCGGCGGCTCGTCGCCGAGGGATTCCCGGCCGGCTACGCCGCGGACGATCGGGCGGGCGCGCATTTCGTCGGTACCGATCTCGAGGATGTGATCGCCTCGCGGGACGGCGCGAACGTCTATCGCGTGGAACGGATCGAGGACGGCTCGGTCGTGGAGACGCCGCTCGGCTGAGTGTCGGCGGGTGTGGCTAGCCTTCGTGCGCCATGCTGCTCGACGCCCTGTTCCCGAAGCGCTGTGCCGGATGCGGGTCGGGACCGTGGCCGTTCTGCGGCGCCTGCTCCCGAGCGATCGTGCCGCTCGAACCGCCGTGGTGCCGCCGGTGCGGCGTCCCGATGCAGCGGAACCGCGACGGGTGTGAGCACTGTCCGCCGGTCCCGATCGCGAGCGCCCGTGCGCCCTTCCTGTTCGACGGACCGGTGCGCCGCGCGGTGCACCGTCTGAAGTTCGCGGGGTGGCGTCCCGTCGCGGATGCCCTCGGGCGCGCGATGGCGGAGGTGCTCGACGCCGATGTCGAGCTCGTGACGTGGGTGCCGGTGTCCGATCGGCGCCGAGCCGCCCGCGGGTACGACCAGGCGCTCGCCCTCGCGCGCATCGTGTCGGGACGACGCCATCTGCCGCTCGGTCGACTGCTGCGTCGCATCGCGGATCCACCGGTGTCCCAGGCCCGCCGCGGAGGAGCCGAGCGCCGGGTCGCGATGCGGGGCTCGTTCGAGGTCGAGGGCGACGTTCCGCGCCGGGTGCTGCTCGTGGACGACGTCCTGACGAC
>DASPIF010000067.1:0-5102 GCA_035629255.1 Actinomycetota bacterium
TCCTGGGGGCGCGGACGACGTGCCGCGACCGTGACGACACCGCGGCGGTGTGGTCGCCGTCGGCGAGGCTCGAGGGGATCGCGGTCACGCCGCTCCGCGTCCGCGTGTACTACTTCGGCCGTCCCGGCGGCGACGTCGGCCGCCTCCCACCGGATCTGAAGATGATCGCGGGCGACGCCTCCGCGACCTCGCCGGAGGAGAACCGCCACGTCTCGTGGTCCTGCGGCGGGACGAGCCCCGAGATCGACCACCCGTACGACTGCGCGCCGTTCGCCGACGCCGGCGGGACCGCCGATGGCGTGACGGGCCACGTCGACTTCCCGCAGTGCTGGGACGGGCGGAGCGTCGCCTACTCCGCGACCGACCCGCACGTCGTCTACCTCGAGGCCGGACGCTGTCCGACCACGCACCCGACCCTGATCCCGCGGGTCCGCGTGCGGATCCACTTCGGCGTCGACGATCCGTGCGCCGGTCTCACGCCCTGCTCGCCCGAGGCGACGCCGCTCGAGAACCTCCGGTTCTCGCTGGCGAGCGGCCCCTACTACACGCTCCACGCGGACCTGTGGAACACCTGGGACCAGGCGGCCCTCGACGACCTCGTCGACCGATGCCTGAGAGCACATCGGGCGTGCGGCGGGCCCGAGAGGCGCGAGGGGCCGACGGTCCGCCGGTTCGCTTAGGTCGCTCGGCGGAGGGCCGATACTGGACGGGTGAGGTTCCCGTGAACGGGGGTTCCGTCCGTCCGTCGCTGAACCGCGCCATCGGCATCGCCGCGGTCCTGGCCGTGGTCGGCGCCGTCGTGGCGCTGTTCGCCGCGTTCGGGCTCCGCGACACGCCTCCGCTGTTGTTCGCGTCGTTGACGCTGGTCGCGGCGAGCGGGATCGCCCTGGCGATCGTCGTGCCGATGCGCGCCCGGGCGCTCGCCCAGCAGAACGAGCAGGTCCGGCGGCAGGAGCGGATCCTGAGCGCCGCGGCGTTCGCGGCCGAGCGGTTCGCGAGCGACGGGACGCTCGCCGAGACGCTCCCCGACGTTCTCGAGCGCCTCGGGCGGGCCACCGCCGCGAGCCGCGTCTACATCTTCGAGAACACGCGGGACCGGCAGGGACAGGTCCTGATGTCGATCCGGGACGAATGGTGCGGGCTCGGCGTCGCGCCGACGGTCGACGAGGCCACGAACCAGCGCTTCCCGTACACCGCGGGCTACATGCACTGGTACCGCAAGCTGACCGACGGCCTCCCCGTCCAGGTGCGCCTGTCGGAGGCCTCGGGCACCGAGCGCGAGGACATGCAGGCCGAACGGTCGCTCTCGGTCGCCGCGGTCCCGATCTACGTCGCCGGGCAGTGGTGGGGGTTCCTCGGGATCGACGACTGCACCGTCGAGCGGGAATGGTCAACGGGGGAGCTCGAGGCGCTGACGGTCGCCGCGGCGACGTACGGCGCGGCGATCACGCGCGAGCGGTGGATGAACGAGCTCGGCGAGGCCGAGGAGCGCTTCCGGGTCCTCGTCGAGCAGGCGCCCGCCGTCGTCTACATCGACGCGCTCGACGCCAACGCGTCCACCCGGTACATCAGCCCCCAGATCGAGAAGATCACCGGATACTCGGCCGAGGAGTGGCTGACGGACCACGATCTGTGGGTGCGCCTGCTGAACGAGGAGGACCGCGCCGAGGTCGTCGCCGCGCAGGAACACCACAACGAGACCGGCGAGCCGTTCCGCATGGAGTACCGGCTGCGCGCCAAGGACGGCTCGGAGATCTGGGTCCGCGACGAGGCCGTGATGATCCGCAACGACGACGGCTCGTTCCGCCACTCGCAGGGCGTGATGCAGGACATCACCGACGTGCGCACGGTGCAGACCAAGATCGAGGAGCTCGCGTACCAGGACGCGCTCACGCGCACGCCGAACCTCGAGGCCTTCCTGCGGTTCGCGGAGATGGCGATGAACCGCGCCCACCACGACGACCACGCCGTCGCGGTGCTCTCCGTCGACATCGACGGATTCAAGCTCGCGAACGACTCGCTCGGGACCGAGGGCGGCAACCAGCTGCTCCGCCAGATCGCCGACCGGATGAAGCTCACGCTCCGCGACGCCGACACCCTCGCGCGGCGAGCGGCCGACGACTTCCTGATCCTCCTGCCGGACCTCGATCGCGATCTCGGCGCGGCGCAGTCCGGGATGAACGTGGCGAGGGCGACCGCCGAGCGCATCCGAGACGCGCTGAAGCAGTCCTTCACGATCGGCGACCGCGACGTGTACGTCACGGCGAGCATCGGCATCAGCGTGCATCCCGACGACGCCGACGACGTCGAGGCCCTCATCCTGCACGCCGAGCACGCGACGCGTGTGAGCAAGCAACAGGGCCCGGGGAACTTCGCGATGTACGGCGCGAGCGCGAACGACCCCGCCGCGACGTTCGCGTTCGTCACGCGGCTGCGGCGCGCGGTCGACCGGAGCGAATGGATGCTCGTCTACCAGCCCGTCGTCCGGCTCGCCACCGGCGCCGTGCACGGCGTCGAGGCGCTGCTGCGCTGGACCGGCGAGGACGGCGAGAAGGTCTCGCCCGCCGAGTTCATCCCGATCGCCGAGGACCTCGGTCTGATCGACGAGATCGGCAAGTGGGTCGTCGACGAGCTCGCGCGGCAGGACCACACCTGGCGCAACGAGGGCATCGCCGGGCTCGAGATCGGGTTCAACCTCAGCCCCCGTCAGTTCTTCCAGCCGGACCTCGCCGAGCGGATCGCGGCGCAGCTGGCTGAGCGGCGCGTCGATCCCGCCACGATCATGATCGAGGTCACCGAGACGAGCGCGATGCGCGACCCCGAGCGCGCGAACGAGATCCTGTGGGACCTGCACTCGCGCGGGTTCAAGCTCGCGCTCGACGACTTCGGGACGGGCTACTCGAGCCTGTCGCGGCTCAAGACGCTGCCGGTCGACATCCTCAAGATCGACCGGTCGTTCGTGACGGGGGTCGACGTCGACGTCCAGGCCGCAAAGATCGTCGCCGCGTTCATCCAGCTCGGACAGGCGCTCGGGATGACGACGCTCGCCGAGGGCATCGAGACCGAGGGCGAGTGGCGGTTCCTCGCCGACAACGGCTGCGACCTCGGTCAGGGCTTCTACTTCGCGAGGCCGATGCCGGCGCGGGAGATCTCGCACCGGTGGCGCTCGGGGGAGATCACCCTGGAGTCGGGCGCGGCGCCGCCCCAGGACCCGAACAAGCGCGAGGTCTCGCGGGTGTGGCGCCCCGGCGTCTCGAGCCGCGGGCACTGATCCGGCGGTGTGGCGTCCGTCACACGCGGACGGGCGCGAGCCGGTTTAGGCTCGCGCCGTGTCGGAGCGCCCCGCCCAGCAGAACCTGATCCTGATCCTCGCGCGCGACTTCGCCTCGCGCCTAGCGACCGCGGTCTTCCTCGTCGACGCGGACGGGACCGTCGTCTATTACAACGAGGCGGCCGAGCGCCTGCTCGGGACGAAGTTCGTCGAGGGCCGAGGGATGGGCGCGGACGACTGGTCGACGCGGTTCTCGGCCGCCGACCACGCCGGGACGCCGATGCCGCTCGAGGACATGCCGCTCGGGGTCGCGATCCAGCAGCGGCGCCCGCACCACGAGACGCTGCGGATCCGCGACGGCGAGGGGCGGACGCGACGGATCGAGGTGACCGCGTTCCCGTTGCTCGCGCACGCCGGCGAGCTCGTCGGCGCGCTCGCGATCTTCTGGGAAGCGCCCGTGACGAGCGGCGTGCACCCCGCGCCGTGAGGGCTCGGATCTGGGGCTCGCGCGGGACCGTCGCGACGCCGGGGAGCGAGACGGTCCGTTACGGCGGCAACACCTCCTGCGTCGAGGTCCGACTCGACGACGGCGCGGTGCTGATCCTCGACGGGGGGACGGGGCTGCGCGCCCTCGGTGCGCGGCTCGCCGAGGACCCGCCCCCCAGGATCGACCTGCTGATCACGCACCTGCACGTCGACCACGTGGAGGGGCTCGGTGTGTTCGAGCCGATCTGGCGCCCCGAGACCGAGCTGCACATCTGGGGACCGCCGTCGCCGGTCACCTCGCTGAACGAACGGCTCGCGTGGTACTTCTCGCCGCCGCTGTTCCCGGTCCACCTGTCCGAGGTCCCGGCGCGAACGACCTTCCACGACACGCCCGACGGCGAGTGGTCGGTCAACGGCGCCACGCTGTTCTCGACGCCGATCCGTCACCCGGGCCCGACCGTGGGGTACCGGCTCGAGGCCGACGGCAGGGTCCTCGCGTACCTCACGGACCACGAGCCCGCGTTCGGCGGCGAGGACGCCCTCGAGCTCCCGCCCGAGTGGATCAGCGGATACGCCGTCGCCGCGCAGGCGGACGTCCTGTTCCACGACTGCCAGTACACCGAGCAGGAGTACGCGGGTCGCATCGGGTACGGCCACTCCGCCTCGGCGCACGCCGCGCGATTCGCCGAGATCGCCGAGGTCGGCCGGCTGGTGCTCTTCCACCACGACCCGATGCACCCCGACGACGAGCTCGACCGGATCCGCGAGCGCGTGCTCGAGCGCTGGCCGGTGGATCCCGAACGCGTGGTCCTCGCCACCGAGGGATCGACCGTCGAGGTCTGAGCGCCGGCTCGCTCCCCTATCGTTGCGACCGATGCCGACGCGCAAGGAGGTCCTCGAGGTCGCGGGTCGCGAGGTCGCGGTCTCGAACCCGGACAAGGTCTTCTTCCCGGAGACCGGTCGCACGAAGATGGATCTCGTCCGCTTCTACCTCGCGGTCGCCGATGGCGCGCTCCGCGGGATCGACGGCCGCCCGATGGCGCTCAAGCGGTTCGTGAACGGCGCCGCGGGCGAGTTCTTCTTCCAGAAGCGCGCGCCGGAGTCACGGCCCGAGTGGATCGAGACGGTCACGCTCTCGTTCCCGTCCGGACGGACCGCCGACGAGATCGTGATCCGCGAACCCGCGCAGCTCGTGTGGATCGTGAACCTCGGCTGCATCGACCTCAACCCGCACCCCGTCCGGGCGGAGGACCTCGATCATCCCGACGAGCTGCGCGTCGACCTCGACCCGATCCCGGGGGTCGAGTTCGCCCAGGTCCGCGAGGTCGCGCTCGCCACCCGCGAG
>DASPIF010000068.1:0-3359 GCA_035629255.1 Actinomycetota bacterium
GGGCCGTCAGTCGCTCCGCGTCGCCGTCGCGGCGGCCGCGACCCCCATGACCTCGTTCGACATCGCCGCGCCGGGCTTGTGGACGACGGCGGTCGCCGTCACGACGCCGGGCCGATCGACGACGGCGTGCGCGACGGCGTCCGCGATGTTCTCGAGCAGATCGAACGACGTCGCCGCGATCGCCTCGCGCGCGGTACGGATCAGCGTCCGGTAGTCCGAGGTGGCATCGATGTCGTCGCCGGTCACCTCGACCTCGACGTCGAGGTCGACGACGAAGCCCTGGGCGCGATCCTTCTCGCCGGGGTTCGCGCCGTGGTGGCCCTGCGCGGTGATGCCGGTCAGGAACAGTCGGGACGTCATCCGCCCTCCCCTTGCGGTCGACGGCCGAGCGACACGACCACGGGCCCGCCGGGCTCGTGCCGGTGCTCGTGCTTGAGGTACTGCGAGCGCAGCCACTGGAAGATCAGCGGAGCAACCGTATCCGGGGCGTCTTCGAGCAGGAAGTGACCGCATCCCGGCAGGACGGCGACGGCCGCCCGTGGGAGCACCTCACCGAGGCGCTCGGCGATCCCCACGCCGAAGAACGCGTCGTCCTCTCCCCACAGGATCAGCGCGGGGACGTCGAGGTCCGCGAGCCGCGCCTCGATGCCTTCGAGGACGGTGCCGTCGATCGCGCGCGCCGCGCGGGCGAACGCGACGGCGGCCCGCTCGTCGCGATACGGGAGCAGGAACGCCTCGAGATCCGCGTCCTGCAGCCGGTCGCGATGCGTCATCCCGAGGTCGAACATGCCGCGGATCCACGCCTCCGCAGGCCCCTCGCCATCGAGGCCGCGTCGCAGCTCGAGGATCGCCGGCGAGGCAGGCGCGTCGAACGCGATCGAATCGATGAGACACAGGGCGTCGACCTCGCCCTCGACGGCAAGCAGCTGCGCGACGCCACCGCCGTGCGCGTGGCCGATCAGCGCGCGCCGATCGACGCCGAGCTCGCCGAGCGCGTGGCGGAGGAGGTCCCGGTGCGCCCCGACCCGGAGGTCCGCGTCCCGCGGCTTCTCGGAGTCGCCGTGTCCGAGCAGATCGGGCGCGATCACGCGCATCCACGGCGAGAGCAGCGGGATCAGCCGGCGCCACAGGAACGACGAGGTCCCGGATCCGTGGATCAGGACGACCGGCGGCGCCTCGGGATCACCGGTGTCGACGACGGCGAGCTCGCCCGCCGGCGTCGGGACGCGCCGCTTCTCGATCCACACGTCAGCGACCCGAGCGCGCGATCGCGTCGATCACGTCCACCGCGCGTTTGACCGCGCGGACGTCGTGGACGCGCAGGACGTGCGCTCCGCGCGAGGCCGCCCACGCCGCCGCGCCCACCGTCCCTTGGTCGCGCTCGTCCTGAGGGAGGTCCAGGATCGCGCCGATGAACCGCTTGCGCGACGGACCGACGAGGAGGGGCCGCGCGAGATCGAGGAACGTGTCGACGCGCCGGAGCAGCTCGAGGTTGTCCTCGAAGCGCTTCCCGAATCCGATGCCCGGGTCGACCGCGATGCGCTCCGCGTCGATGCCGGAGAAGGCCGCCGCCTCGACCCGCTCGCGGAGATAGCGATGGACCTCCGCGACGACGTCGTCGTACGTCGGCGCGTCCTGCATCGTCTTGGGCTCGCCCTTCATGTGCATCAGGACGATCGCGGCCCCCGCGTCCTCGACGACGTCGAACATCGCAGGATCCGCGCCCGCGGAGACGTCGTTCACGATCCTCGCGCCCTCCCCGAGCGCGGCGTCGGCGACCTCCGACTTCCTCGTGTCGATCGAGACGACGACCTCCGGATGCTCGTCGACGAGGCGTCGGATCACGGGCAGCACGCGGCGGATCTCCTCGTCGGCATCGACGGGGTCGGAGCCGGGGCGCGTCGACTCGCCGCCGACGTCGATGATGTCGGCGCCGTCGGCGATGAGGCTCTTCGCGTGGCGGACCGCGTACACCGCGTCGAAGAACCGACCCCCGTCGGAGAACGAGTCCGGCGTGACGTTGACGATGCCCATCACGAGCGTGCGCTCGGAGCAGTCGAAGGTTCGCTCGCCGACGCGCCAGACGGGGCCGCCCATGCGGGACATGGTAGCCACGTCGCCATCGCTGGCGGGCGGGGCCGGTTACCGCGCGGTCGCACCGGGTACGCGGACGCCTCCGGACGGACCTCGGGAGGGGTGGCGATGGCGCAGGCGATGGAGCGCGGAGGCGGATCGGACGCGATCGACCTCATCCTCGAGGATCATCGGAGGGTCGACGAGCTGTTCGACCGCTTCGAAGCGCTCACCGACACGGTCGACTCGGCCGAGAAGCGCGAGCTCGCCACGCAGATGCTCCGAGAGCTCTCGGTCCACGCCTCGATCGAGGAACAGATCTTCTACCCCGCCGTCCGCGAGCGTCTCCCGCAGGGCGACGAGATCGTCGGCGAGAGCCTCGACGAGCACCGTGCCGTGAAGGAGCTCCTCGCCGCGATCGAGGACACCGACCCCGCGGACCCGAAGTTCGACGAGCGCGTCACGATGCTGATCCGCGAGGTCCGTCACCACGTCGAGGAGGAGGAGCGCGACATCCTGCCCGCGCTCCGAGCGCAACTCGACGACGACCCCGTGCGCGAGATGGGCGCCGCGATGCTCCGGGCCAAAGAGGACATCGCGGGCTAAGGCATCGCCGGTTCGGCGGTCGTCCACAGCGACGCATCGTCGGCGGCAACGACGAGTCGTCCGTCACCCGGCGCAGCGAACAGGTACACGCCCGAGGGCGAGGTCCCGCCCCCGCAGAGCCCGTCCGGGAGGAGCACGATCGCGTCGCCGTCCGGCGTCCATCCCATCGCGATCGACTCTGGTGCGCCGCGGAGCGAGCGCTCTCCCGTCACGAGCTGCGGCTCGCCGTTGGGAGGGATCCAGAACGCAAGCGGGCTCCCGCACTCGCCCGACCACTGACCCAGCGCGTCGTCCGACACGGGCGACCCGATCATGTATCGCCAGTGCCCCGCGTGCATGAAGACGCCGCGAGGCTCCGGGAGATCGGGCTGAGGCGGGTCGAGGAACGTCCGCTTCGCTTCCCGTTCCGACACGGGAACGAGCGCGCGGGCATCGGGATCGAGCAGGTAGTACGCGTCTCGGTGTCGCAGGTACACCGGCCCGCCGTTGTTGTATACGACGTGATGTCCCCGCAGCGCCGCCACGAGCCCGCCTTCCAGATCCACGAGACGGACGCCGCGGCGGGCGCGGATCGCGACGCCCATCGGCGGGAGGTCCGGGATCGGAACACGCCGTACGCGGCCGATGCCGACGAGGACGCGGACGGGGCTCCCGATCTCGGCGAAGGTGTTCCCCGCTGG
>DASPIF010000069.1:0-2732 GCA_035629255.1 Actinomycetota bacterium
GCAACGCGGTGTCGGTCTCGCCCTCGGGAACCGAGATCGAGGTCGACATCGAGCGTCGCGGGGACCAGGTCCTGATCTCGGTGAGCGACCGCGGGCCCGGGATCGCCGAGGACGAGCGCGCAGCGATCTTCGATCCGTTCGTCCGGGGCGCGGGCGGGGCCGGGCGCCGCGGCGGCGCCGGGCTCGGGCTGTTCATCGCCCGGCGGGTCATCGAGTCGCACGGGGGCGATGTGTGGATCGATCCCCATCGCCGCGAGGGGACCACCTTCCACGTGCGGATACCGGTCACCGCACTGGGTACAGTTTCAACTTCCCCCTCGTGATCGACGCGGCTCGCGTCCAGCGCGATAACGAGACCAACGGCCGATAGCGCGAAGGGCGGAGTCGCCACTAGTGTCCGATATATGGACTACACCATCTGTATGACATCGCGTCCGGTATCCGAGCCTCGACGTGCACCCTCGAGCCCGCGATGACGGCGCCCCGTGTCCTGATCGTTGACGATCACGCGTTGTTCGCCGAGGCGATCCGTCTGGCGCTCACCAACGCGGGCATCGAGGTCGTGGGGATCGCGTTCTCCGCCGAGGAGGGCCTGAGGGTTGCCGCATCGACCAAGCCGGATCTGGCCCTCGTCGACATCGACCTCCCCGACGGCGACGGTCTCTCGCTCGGCCGCGCGATCCTCCAGCAGCACGGCGTCCAGGTCGTGATCGTCTCGGCACTGGAGGACGCACGGGCCGTCCGGGAGGCTCTGCAGTCGGGGTTCCGTGGCTACATCATCAAGAACACACCCCTCAGTCGGTTCGTCGGTTCGGTCTCCGAGGCGCTCGACGGGGACGTCGTGATCCCACGGGCGCTCGCGGGCCGCGTCGCCGGCGCGAGGACCTCAGAGGAGGAGCACGTTGCCCTGCTCGCCGCGACGCTCACGCCCCGGGAGCTGGAGGTCCTCGAGCTGCTCGTGGCGGGTGCGAGTGGAGAGCGGATCGCGAGGGAGCTCTCCATCAGCCCGAACACCGTCCGCACGCACGTCCAGAACGTCCTCAACAAGCTGCAGGTGAACTCGCGCCTCGAGGCAGCGACGTTCGCGACGCGTCACGGGATCGTCGACATCGGTACCTCTCGCGGCAACCGGATCGCCCAGGGCTGACGACCGCGGCAGCGGAACGGCGCCGGGCGTTGGCGTTCGAAGCGTGGTCCCGCCGGCGTCTACGCGGCCGCGTCGGCGTTCCGCCGCCGGGAGTTGCCCCCGTGTCGGCGCGGAACCACGTTCCGGTTCGGGCTCCAGCCGTGTACACGGTTGAGCACGCTACCGGTGACGTTCGCGTCTACCTGGCGCAGAAGGTATCGCGCCTGCGCGATCGTCGAACGGCGGCCGTGCCGCGGGTTGGCCACGAACAGAACCGCATCGACCATGGTCGACAGGACGAGGCTGTCCGCCACCGTCAGCACGGGCGCGCCGTCGACGATGACGAGCCCGCGCTTCCCGGCGCGCCTGATCACATCGATCATCGCCTCGGATTGCAGCAGCTCGACGGGGTCGGGGATGTGATCAACAACGCCGCTCGGGAGGACGGCGAGTCGCGCGTAGGGCTCCTGCAGCGCATCCTCAAGCGCGATGCGGCCGGCGAGCACGTCGGTCAGGCCGGGCGAGTTCGAACCACCGAAGAACGTGTCCGATCGCGGCTCACGGAGATCGGCGCTCACGAGGACCACGTCACGACCCAGCTGCGCGGTCGCGACGGCGAGGCTCGCGGCGATGGTGGTCTTGCCCTCGCGCGGCGACGCGCTGGTCACGAGGATCGAACCGAGCGCGGGCGCGTCGCCGTTGCCGACGAGCACATTCGTCCGGAGCGTCCGGACGGCCTCGGCCGGGCGGCTCTGAGGCTGCGACACCGTGACAGGGTCTCCCATCGGCTGGTAGGGGCGCGGCATGTCCGGGATCATCCCGAGGACCGGCGCGTCGACGAGCTGCTCCAACCAGGCGGTGTTCTCGCTCCGCTCGCGGCGGCGCTCGATCGTGATCGCGAGGATGCACCCCACGAGGAGGCCGATGAACGCGCCGAGGATCAGGTCGAGTCGATGCCGCGGCGAGCTCGGGCCCGACGGGATCTGTGCGTCCTGGATCACCTGCCCGGGATCGGTGTTCAGAGTGCTGACGGTCGCGAGCTGGTTCCGTAGGCCCGAGAGCGCCGCGAGCGAATCGGCCCGCTCCTGGTCGAGGGTGTCATAGGCGATCGACCCGGGGGCCGTCGCGGCGAGCTCTGCGACCAGGGTCGTGATCCTGTCCTTGAGTGCGATGATCTGGGCCTCGAGCTCTTCGCGTCGGGAATCGATCGTTTCCTGCGCTTGCGCAGCCTTGAAGGTCAGGTACGCGTTGGCGAACGCCTGGGCGCCCTGGCTAGCCGGCGCCGGCGCGGACGCGGAGAACGAGAACTCGAGGATCTGGGCCTCCTCGGGGACGGTCACCGAGAGACGGTCGAGCAGCCATGCGATGGTCTGATCCGTACCGAGGCTGTCGCGGGCGAGGGCCGCAACCTGAGCCGACGAGGCGATCCGCTGCTCGGTCGGCAGATTGACCTGGTCCGATGTGTCCGACTCGATGGCACTCGTCAGCGTCGGGCTGACGAGCACGTCGGCCTGCGCGGTGTACACCGGCGTTCGCGTGTACGAGTAGGCCGCCGCGATCATCGTCACGCTCACGACCACCGCGAGGACCAGCCACCACCACTGTG
>DASPIF010000070.1:0-3235 GCA_035629255.1 Actinomycetota bacterium
CGTCGGCGCCTACCTCGCGGCGGCGCTCGCGGCGGCGCTCGTCGTCGTGATCCTCGAGCTGGACACGCTCCCGCTCTTCCGGCGGATCCGGGAGCAGACGGCGGCGGCGTCCGGCGGCGACGACCCGCCCGGCTAGCGCCCGGCGAGCTCCTTGGCTCGCGAGAACACGGCGTCGAGCATGTCGGCGGTCAGCCTGCCGGTGAACGTGTTCTGTTGGCTGGGGTGGAACGAGCCGACGAACCGGTAGGGGCCGACGGCGGCCTCGGCGAGGTGACCGAACCTCGGTTTCGGTCGGACGCGGATGCCGAGCGCCGCGCACGCGAGCAGCGCGCCGTCCCACGCGAAGGTGCCGAGCGCGAGGACGACACGGACGCGGTCGAGCGCCCGGAGCTCGCGCGCCAGGTAGGGGACGCAGCGGTCGCGCTCGGCGGGCGTCGGCCGGTTCGACGGCGGTGCGCACCGGTTCACCGCGGCGACGTACACGCCCCGCAGCTCGAGTCCGTCGTCGCGCGCGACCGACGTCGGCTGGTTCGCGAGACCGGACCGGTGCATGGACGCGATGAGGAAGTCGCCGGAACGATCGCCGGTGAAGATGCGGCCCGTCCGGTTCCCACCGTGCGCCGCCGGAGCGAGGCCGACGACGAGGATCGTCGCGTCCGGATCGCCGAAGGCCGGAACCGGTCGCCCCCAGTAGGGGTCGTCGGCGAAGCGGGCGACCTTCTCGACCGCGACGCGCTCCCGCCACGCGACGAGCCGCGGGCAAGCGCGGCAGAGGACGACCTCCGCCGTGATGCGGGCGAGCTCCTCGGCGCTCATCGTCCCCGCCGGAGCTCGCGGAGCCGGTCGGCCGCCTCGTCGAACGCGTCGAGCGGCGCCAGCAGGTCGCCGATCAGACCGATCATGCCCTCGAACCCCGGCGGCGCGGTCGCCTCCGCCCGGACGCGCTCGGCGAGACGCCGCGCTTCCCGCAGGCCCTCGGCGGCGCGTGACCACACGTCCTCGACCGACGGCACGCGCCAGGCGTCCATCCCCGCGACGACGTCGGCGAGCGCGTCCTCGAACTCGAGCAGCGACTCCGCGAGCGGGCGCCCGGGCAGCCGCGTGCTGGGCACGGATGCCGTCAGCGCGGTTCGCGCCCGGTCGAGCGACGGGACGATCGAGCCGAACCCGCGGAGCGCGCGGGCGACGTCCTCGGGGACGCGTCGGCGCCGGAGCGGGCTCACGCCTCGCGCAGGACGCCGAGCGCGGTGGCGGGGTCGTTCGACGCCACTGCGTCGACGCCGATCGACAGCAGCGCCCGAACCTCGTCCGCGTCGTCCGCCGTCCAGGTCCCCACGCGGATGCCGGCCGCGTGCGCGCGCTCGACGAACGCCGACGCGACGGGCGCCAGTGACCGCGTCCCCGGCAGGACCATCTCGTGCCCGACCCCAACGGCGTGCGCGAGCGCCTCGTCGGGGTGGACGAGGTCGGTCGTCAGGAACCCGGTCGGCACCGAGGCGTCGATCGCCTTCGACCCCTCGATCGACCGTGGGTCGAACGAGATCACGAGGACGGGACCGTCGAACCGTGTCCTCCTGAGCGCCTCGTGGACCGCGGCGACCGTCGGCTCGCCGCTCGGGTCGTAGCCGGGCTCCCCGGGGAGGTTCTTGATCTCGATCGCGGCGGCGGCGCGGCCGCTGAGCGCGTCGAGCGTCGCGGCGAGCGTCGGTACCCGTTCTCCGTCCCCCGCGTCCAGCCGTTCGAGCTCGTGCGCCGCGAGCTCGTTCACGGCCCCCGTGCCGTCGGTCGTGCGGTCGACGGTCGCGTCGTGGATCACGACCGGGACGCGATCGGCCGACAGCCGGACGTCGAACTCGACGATGCGCGCGCCGAGCCGGATCGCCTCCTCGAACGACGCGAGCGTGTTCTCCGGACGCGTGACCGGCGTCCCGCGATGGGCGACGATCGCGGGGAAGGCGTCGGCCGGGAACCCGTGGATCCTCACCGCCTTCAGACGAGGCTCGCGGGACACAGGTGGTTCACCGGGCACCCCTCGCAGCGCGGCCTGCGGGCGACGCACGTCGCCCGACCGTGGTCGATCAGGACATAGGTGAAGTCGAACCACCGCTCGCGCGGGATCCGTCGCATCAGGTCGAGCTCGATCTTGTCCGGATCCGATGCCTCGGTGAGACCGAGCCGGTTCGACACGCGCTTCACGTGGGTGTCGACGGCGATCCCCTCGACCTTGCCGTACGCGTTGCCCATCACGATGTTCGCGGTCTTGCGGGCGACGCCTCGCAGCGTCATCAGCTCCTCCATCGTGTCGGGCACCCGGCCGCCGTACGCGTCCACGATGCGCTCGCACGCGGCACGGATCGAGGTCGCCTTCTGATTGAAGAACCCCGTCGGCTTGATGTCCGCCTTGAGCTCGTCCTCGGGAACGCGGAGGTAGTCCTCGGGCGTGCGGTACTTCCGGAACAGCGTCTCGGTCACCGCGTTGACCCGCTCGTCGGTGCATTGTGCCGACAGGATCGTCGCGACGAGCATCTCGAGGGCGTTCGAGAACCGGAGCGCGACGGTCGCGTCGGGATACGTCTCGCTCAGGATCCGGATGATCTCCGGAGCTCGGCGCTCGATCGGGTCGGCGCGCGTGAGCCCCTTGGCCGCCGCGGTCACCCGGGGCGGGCGAGCTCGATCGGGAGCTCGAACGATCCGCCGTCGACGTACGTCGCCCACGCCCCGTCGCGCCGGACGTGGACGCCTTGGCGCCCGAAGACCTTCCACCGCTCCGCGTCGCCGACGATCGCGGTGTCCTCGTCGAGCCCGACGAAGAACTCGCCGTCGCGCACCGACGCGACGATGAACTCGGTTCCGCCGGGGAACCAGGCGTCGACCATGTCCCAGTGGGGACCGAACACGGTGCGGCGCGCGTACCCGAGCCCGGGCGCCCAGACCTCGTCGCTGAACGTCATGACCTCGCTGTCGAAGGTGCGCTCCGCGAGCACGGCGACGCCCGCGCTGCATCCGACGTACGGGAGCCCGTCGTCCATCGCCGCGCGCAGCCGGTCCCAGAACGCGGAGCCGTCGAGGGCGCGCGCGAGTCGCGCCGGGTTGCCCCCCGAGAAGTACACGAGGGAGGCGTCGTCGAGACGGCGGACGATCTGGTCGCGATCGGCGTCCTCGCGGACGCGGAGGGGAACGACCTCGGCGGGGATCCCGAGACGTTCGTAGTGCGCGAGGCCCTTGTTCCCCCACG
>DASPIF010000071.1:0-3373 GCA_035629255.1 Actinomycetota bacterium
GCACCCGCCTCGACCGCGTGCACGAGCAGGCGCTCGTCGCGGTGCGCGGTCATCACGACCACCTTGGTGCTGGGCGAGACCTCCTTGATCCGCCGCGTGGCGTCGAGACCGCTCATCGAGTCGCCCTTGAACTCGACGTCCATCAGCACGACATCGGGCCGATGCTCCTCGCATAGGACGATGGCCTTCGCAGGATCGTGGACGGGGGGCGAGACGAGCCTCAGGCCGTCGTGACGCTCGATCACCATCGCGAGCGCGTCGGTGAGGACCTTGTGGTCGTCGCAGATCACGAGCGAGACGGCGTCCTCGCCCACGCTCAGCCGTCCCTTCGAGGGAGCGAGACGCGCAGGATGGTACCGCCGTCGTCCCGCTCGACGACCTCGATGTCGCCACCGTGCGCGAGCACGTGGGCGCGCGCGAGGAAGAGGCCGAGCCCCGCGCCGGGGGTCTCCTCGTAGCCGGCGGGGCGCCAACGCCCGAACCGCTCGAATACCCTGTCGACGCGGTCGAGCGGGATGCCGGGACCTCGGTCGGCGACCTCGATCACCGGGTCGTGGTCCTCCCGGCGGACGGCGACCTCGATCGGTGCGTCGGGCGGCGAGAACTTCGCCGCGTTGTCCACGAGGCTCGCGACGACGGAGCCGAGGTGACGGCGATCGATCGCCGCCCGAACGTCGGGTTCGGTCTCGACCGACATCGGATGACCTGCGTGGGGGGCCTCCCACGCGACCTGCTCGACGAGCGCGCCCAGGTCCTCCTCCTGCAGGTCGTACTCGAGCCGGTCGGCGTCGAGGGCGAGCGCCTCCGCGGACTGATCGGCGATCCGGCGGACCCTCGCGGCCTCCTCGTCGATCAGCCGGAAGAACTCCCGCCGCTCGTCCTCGCTCATCTGGTCGAACATCCGCACGCCGGTCGACGCGAGGCCCTTGATCGACATCAACGGGTTGCGGAGCTCGTGCGCGAGGCGGGCGGCGGTCTCGGCCCGCTCGGAGAGCGCCTCGTCGGGGCTTCGCCCCGCTCCGCTCATGGCGACTGCTCCGAGCGCGACGGTCGTCAGGAAGCCCACGCCGGCGACGACGAGCAGCGTGCCGGCGGGGCCTGGACCGGCATCCGCGAGCGCGGCGCCCATCGCGAGCGCGGTGACGGCCGCCGCCGTCAGGGCCGACAGGAAGAGCCATCGGGGGCCGCGCACCCGGCGAGTCTAGGCAGCGCTCGGTGCGGGCGTATCGCCGGCCGGAGCGTCAGGAGGGGTACGAGTGCGCGTCGTCGGGGAACGCCCCCCGGGCGACGTCATCCGCGAACGACCGGGCCGCGTCGCCGATCGCGCCCCGCAGGTCGGCGTACGCCTTGGCGAACCTCGGGAGCCGATCGCCGAGCCCCACGAGGTCGTGGAACACGAGGACCTGCCCGTCGGTGTCCGGTCCGGCCCCGATCCCGATCGTCGGGACCTCGACCGCACGCGTGATCTCGGCTCCGAGGGCGGCGGGCATGCCTTCGAGGACGATCGCGAACGCGCCGGCCTTCTCGACCGCTCGAGCCTCCTCGAGGACGCGGGTGGCGTCATCGCCGCGGCCCTGGACCCGGAACCCCCCCATCGCGTTGACCGACTGCGGCGTCAGGCCGACGTGCGCCATCACGGGGATGCCGAGGTCGACGAGACGATGGGTGAGCTCGACCTGCGGGCCTTCGAGCTTCACGGCGCGTGCCCCGCCCTCCTTGAGGAACCGACCGGCGTTGCGAACCCCCTCCTCGATCGAGACCTGGTAGGACAGGAACGGCAGGTCCCCGACGACGAGCGCGTCCTCGACCCCGCGTGCGACGGCGCGGGTGTGATGCAGCATCTCGTCCATCGTCACGGGCAGCGTGTCGGCGTACCCGAGCACGTTGTTCGCGACGGAGTCACCGACGAGCAGTACGGGGATACCCGCCCGATCGAGGATCCGAGCCGTCGGGAAGTCGTACGCCGTGAGCATCGCGAAGCGCTTGCCCTCGGCCTTCCAGGCCCGCAGATCGTGGATCGTCACCGCCATCGCTCGCGCCTCCTCCATCGAGTGCACGGCCGTGGTGCACGGCAGTGCGCGCAGTGTAGCCGCGCCGGCCCGGGCCCCTCGCGCTGGTCTGTCGGTGCAGGGTGCTAGGGTCGCCCGCAGGGACAACGGCTACACTCTGGGGGCCTACCACAGCCTGCTCCCCCGATCGGTGGGGGGCCGCTCAGACCAGAGGAGGTGGGGCGCTGAGGCAGTACGAGGTCATGCTCATCTTGCCCGCGGAGGCCGAGGAGTCGGTCGTCTCCGCGGCGCTGGATCGCATCACGCGGATCGTGTCCGAGGGTGACGGACAGCTCGGCAACGTCGATCGGTGGGGACGCCGCCGCTTCGCGTTCGAGCTCGATCGTCAGCACGAGGGCTACTACGTCGTCGTCGAGTTCACGGCCCCGCCGAGCGTCATCACGGAGCTCGAGCGCGTCCTGCATCTCGCGGACGAGGTGATCCGGTTCAAGGTCGTCGTACGCGGCGAGGCCGCGTAGGCACACGCGCTTCCCCCTCCCGGCCTCACGCCATCCGAGCCGGGAGCGGACACCAGATCGGAAGGTGATGGAGATGGCGAGCGACAACCAGATCATCATCACGGGCAACCTGACCGACGATCCCGAGCTGCGTTACACGCCGAACGGCGCCGCGGTCGTGAAGTTCCGCGTCGCGGTCAACCGTCGGTACAAGGACGAGGCCGGCAACTGGAAGGACGGCGAGACGTCGTACTTCACGGTCAACGCCTGGCGAACGCTCGCGGAGAACGTCGCCGAGTCGCTGACGCGCGGAACGCGCGTCGTCGTCGCCGGACGCCTCCAGATGCGCTCGTGGGAGACGCAGGAAGGCGACAAGCGCACCGTGGTGGAGATCGAGGCCGACGAGGTCGGGCCGAGCCTGCGTTGGGCGACCGCCAAGGTCGAGCGGCAGGGCCGCTCGAGCGGCGGCGACTGGGCCGCGCCGGTGACCGTCGGAGCTCCCATGGGAGACGAGGGGACACCGCTGGATGCCGCAGGCTAAGGCACGGGCTCGCAGGCCCAAGAAGGACAAGGACGACAAGGGCTGGCAGAAGAAGCAGAAGCGCAAGGTCTGCATCTTCTGCAAGGACCGCATCGATCACGTCGACTACAAGGACACGATGACGCTGCGCAAGTTCGTCTCGGATCGCGGCAAGATCCGAGCTCGTCGCGTCACCGGGAATTGCTCGCAGCACCAGCGCGACGTGGCGACGGCGGTCAAGAACGCCCGCGAGATGGCGCTGCTGCCGTACTCGACGCGATGAAGATCATCCTCCAGAAGCCGGTCGACAAGCTCGGCGCCCCCGGCGACATCGTCGAGGTCGCCGA
>DASPIF010000072.1:0-5161 GCA_035629255.1 Actinomycetota bacterium
TACAACAACGTCTGGGCCGCTCGCGGCGTGCCGGTGGACGTCACGAAGACGCAGGCGCGCTGGGGCGAGCCGACCGACTTCCACATCGTCGGCTCGGATGCGTCCGGCATCGTTTACGCCGTCGGCGAGGGCGTCTCCAACGTCGAGGTCGGCGATCACGTGATCGTGCACGCCGGTCAGTGGGACGCCGACGACGCGTGGGTTGGCGACGGCGGCGACCCCGGGCTCGCCCCGAGCTTCCGCGTCTGGGGGTACGACACCTGCTGGGGATCGTTCGCGCAGTTCACGAAGGTCCAGGCGCACCAGTGTCTCCCGAAGGCCGACCACCTCACCTGGGAGGAAGCCGCCGCACCGACGCTCACCGGGGCGACCGCGTACCGGATGCTCCACGGGTGGCCCCCGAACACCGTCCGCGAAGGCGACGTCGTCCTCGTCTGGGGCGGCAGCGGCGGGCTCGGCTCGTTCGGCGTCCAGCTCGCGAGGATCGCCGGGGCGATCCCCGTCGCCGTGGTCTCGAGCGCCGAGAAGGGGGAGTACGCGAAGACCCTCGGCGCCGCCGGGTTCATCAACCGGAAGGACTTCTCGCACTGGGGCGTCCCGCCACGATGGAACGATCCGGAGTGGAAGGCGTGGTTCGACGGCGCGAAGGCGTTCGGCAAGGCGATCTGGGACGTGGTCGGCGAGCGCCGGAACCCCAACGTCGTCTTCGAGCACCCGGGCGAGGAGACGATCCCGACCTCGAACTTCGTGTGCGAGCGCGGGGGGATGATCGTGATCTGCGCCGGCACGACGGGCTACGACACGTTGATCGACGTCCGCTACCTCTGGTTCCTCCAGAAGCGGTACCAGGGGAGCCACCTGTTCAACGACGGCCAGGCGATCGCCTTCAACGACCTCGTGCGGGAGCGCAAGGTCCTCACCACGCTCGGCCACACGTACGCGTACGACGAGGCCGGTCACGTCCATCAGCTGATGGGGGACGGGCAGCTCCCCGAGGGCAACGTCGCCGTCCCGATCAACGCGCCGCGTCCGGGCCTGACCGGGCTCCCCGACTAGCGCCGACGACGCTTCCGAGGTCCTGCGCTAACCTCCCGCGTCCGGCCTGCCGATGGAACCGTGGTGCATCCGGCCGCGCGGCCGGTGCGAACGGTGCTCGGACGAGTCGAACGGAGTCGTGCTGATGAAGGTGCTGCGCTGCCGACAGTGGGCCATCAGCCTCGGGCTGATGGGCGCAGGGGTCGGCCTGATGATCTTCAACCTCGGGGTCACGCCCCGCTTCCTCGTGTTCCCCGCCCGGATCGTCTTCGTCGGCGCCGGCGTCGGCTTCGGCTGGTTCCTGATCGGTCGCGTCGCGCTCGCGGGCGTGCGCCTGCGCGAGGACGGCCTCGAGGTCCGGAGCCCGTTCCGCGAGCGCGTCCTGCGGTGGGACGAGATCGAGTCGTTCTCGCTCGCCCGCTGGACCGTCCTGCCTCGGCTCGGTCAAGCCAAGCTCCGCGACGGCTCCCGGGTGCCGCTGTGGGGGATCCAGGAGATCCGCTCGGCGTTCAACCCCGGCGACCGCGAGGCGCGCGACATCGTGTCCCGGCTGAACGAGCGGCTCGCGCCGCAGCCCGCTTAGGCGCCGCCGCGCCGCTCCTGCACGAGCTCCACCAGCACGCCCTCCATCGATGCCGGGTGGACGAACGCGATCGTCGTGCCCCGCGACCCCGGTCGAGGCGCCTCGTCGACGAGCCGCACGCCGCGCGCCCTGAGGTCGTCCAACGCGGCCGCGACGTCGGGGACCCGGTACGCCACGTGGTGGACGCCGGGACCGCGCCGCGCGAGGAACCGGCCGACCGGCGTATCCGGTCCGAGCGCGCTGAGCAGCTGGACGTACGAGCCGCCGACGGCGAACAGGACCTCCTCGACGCCCTGTGCCTCGACGCGCTCGCGATGCGCGGGCGAGAGGCCGAGCACCGCGGCGTAGGACTCGACCGCCGTCTCGAGGTCGTCGACCGCGATCCCGACGTGATCGATCGCCTCGAGGTTCACGAGCGCGGTCGCCGCCCGGTCGCGAGCTTCGGCTGGAGCCGGTCGATGAGCTCGTTCGCCTGGCGGACGTGGTACGCGGGCAGCGTCAGCGCCCGCGAGACCGCCGCGACCGCCTGCGCGCGGAGGTCCTCCTCCGCCTTCGCTCCCTCGCCAGCGGTCGGACGCGTCGCGTAGAACTCGACGAGCTCGAGGAACTGCTGCAGCGAGGGCGTGAGGCCGCCGCGCTCGTAGGCGTAGATCGTCTGTCGCGCGGCCGGGAAACCGCTCGCCGAGGCCGCGTCCTGGACCGCCCGGTACCCGGCGGCGCGTCGGAGCGATCGGAGCAACGCCCCCACCGTGCGAGCGTCCTCGCGGGGGATCGGAGGGAGCTTCTTACGCGCCACGTCGCGACGATAGCGGCTCCTCCGGACGCCCGTTCGCGCGTGAACGCCGAGACCAACGGGTACTCGGTCGTAGTGCGGAAGCCCGATGCGCCCATCGCCCGACTCCCGTACAGTGATCCGGCCTCTCCCCGTCCCACGCCAGAAGGGCGACCCGTGCGTCAGACCAACCGTTCCGCGGCCGCGATCCTGCACGGCTCACAGCTGTTGTCGAAGGGTCGCGCGGACGTCTCCCGCATCCGCGAGCGCACGCGCCGGCGCCGGCTCCGTCGCCTGATCCTCACCCTCGCGGTCTTCGACGGCTATCTCTGGTACCGCTACCTGACGAACAACCCGTTCCAGGCGCCTGCGCTCGGCCCGGACGCGATGATCTGGCTGCCGCTGCTGCTGCTCGTCCTGCTGATGGCGGTCGTCATGCTCCTGCCGATGCTGAGTGGGCGCTCGCCCCACATCGTCGTCCGCCCCGAGGAGATCGAGATCGGCCTCGACGAGGTCCAGGGTCTCGGCGGCCAGGTCGACGAGATCACGCGCACGCTCGACGTCTTCCTCGGCTACGCCACGTTCCGCGACCGGCTGGGCGGCAACCCCCGGCGCGGGATCCTCTTCGAGGGCCCGCCCGGGACGGGCAAGACGTACCTCGCGAAGGCGATGGCGAAGCAGGCGGGTGTCCCGTTCCTGTTCACGTCCGCACCCGCGTTCCAGTCGATGTGGATGGGGCAGACGGGGGCGCGGATCCGACAGTTCTTCAAGCAGCTGCGCAAGCTCGCGCGCAAGGAGGGTGGCGCGATCGGATTCATCGAGGAGATCGACGCGATCGGCGGCGCGCGCGACAGCCTGAACGCGAGCCCCGACGGCACCGGTCTCTCTCGCGTCGCGTCGAGCTTCGTCGGTCCCGGTGCCTCCGGGATGGTCAACGAACTGCTGATCCAGATGCAGTCGTTCGATCAGCCGCCGCTCCGCTCGCGGATCCGCTCGAACCTGATCGAGAAGGTCAACGGGTACCTCCCGCCCAACCGACGGATCCCGACCTCCAAGCCGACGTACAACAACATCCTCGTGATCGCCGCGACGAACCGCGCGGACAACCTCGACCCGGCGCTGCTCCGGCCCGGCCGGTTCGACCGGCGGCTGTTCTTCGACGTGCCGACGAAGAACGATCGCCGCGAGCTCGTCGACTTCTTCCTCGATCGCAAGGCGCATCACCTGCAGCTCGACGACGACCACACGCGCGAGCGCCTGTCGCACGACACGTTCGGCTACACGCCGGTCATGATCGAGCATCTGTTCGACGAGGCGCTGCTCGTCGCGCTCCGCGACGGTCGCACCGCGATGAACCTCCAGGACATCCACGAGGCGAAGATGACCGAGGAACTCGGTCTGAAGCAGCCGGTCGTGTACACGGAGTCCGACCGCGTGTCGGTGGCGACGCACGAGGCCGGTCACGCGACCGTCGCGTACTTCCTGGGCAAGGGTCGCCGTCTCGAGGTCCTGTCGATCATCAAGCGGCGGCAGGCGCTCGGCCTCCTCGCGCACGGCGACGAGGAGGAGCGGTTCACCCGGACGCGGTCGGAGCTCGAGTCCGCGATCGCGATCGCGCTCGGCGGCCTCGTGTCCGAGGAGATCTTCTTCGGCGAGAGCGGGACGGGGCCCGCCTCCGACCTGTCGCACGCGACGACGCTCGCGGCGCAGATGGTCGGCTCGTTCGGCATGGCGGGATCGCTCGTGTCGTACGACGCGATCGCCGAGGGTCCGATCGGGTCGAAGAACCTCGTCGGCCGGGTGCTCGGGGACGGGGAGGGCAAGACGAAGGTCGAGGAGATCCTCGAGACCCAGCGGCAGCGCGTCCGCACGCTGCTCGAGGACAACCGCGACGTCGTCGTCTGCCTCCGCGACGCCCTGATCGCGCGCGACGAGCTCGTGGGTGAGGAGATCCTCGACCAGATCGAGATCGCTCTCGGGGGCCGCGGCTAGCGCACCGACGTCACCGCAAGGCGGGTGGGTAGAGTCGCGCGCATGACGAGACCCCACGACGTGCTGCGCGCGATGTTCGACCATCACCTCTGGGCTTCCGAGCGCCTGATCGATCACCTCGCGGCGATGCCTCCCGAGCGGCTCGACGCCTCGGTTCCCGGGACCTACGGCTCGATGATCGACACGCTCACGCATCTGATCGACGCCGACGGCCGGTACCTGCTCCGGCTGCGCGAGCCGACGCCGCCGCCGGCGCAGGACCGGACCGGCATCGCGCTCGCGACGCTCAAGGGCGAGGTCGCCGAGCATCGTCGCCGGTGGGAGCTCGCGCTCGACGAGCTCGAGCGGGGTGAGCTCTCGGCGGTGATCCGCAACCACCACAACGGCTATCCCGACACCGACGACGCCGAGACGATGCTGCTGCTCCAGGCGATCCACCACGGCAACGACCACCGGACGCAGATCTGCTCGACGCTCGGCGCGCTCGGGGAGGACGTCCCCGAGCTCGACGGGTGGGAGTACTGGGTCGCGGTCCCGCACGCCACGACGGGGTGACCGCCCCGGGTGACGAGCTCGTCGAGATCGTCGACGACGACGACCGGGTCGTGGAGATCGTCCCGCGGCGCGTGATGCGAGCGCGTCGGGCGCTGCATCGGTGCACCTACGTGTTCGTGCTCGATCCCTCGGGCCGGTTGTACGTCCATCGCCGGACCGAGACGAAGGACGTGTATCCCGGCTACCACGACGTCGTGGCCGGCGGCGTGAACGGCGTCGGCGAG
>DASPIF010000073.1:0-7348 GCA_035629255.1 Actinomycetota bacterium
TGGTGATCGGCGCGCTGCTCGAGCGGCGGTCGCTCGCCCTCGCCGTCGTCGCCACCGCCGCCGGCCTCGCCCTCGCGCTGACGTGGCTCGTGGTCCCGCAGACGACGTGGTACGGCGTGCCCACGACGCGCACCCTGCACGCGATCGGACGTTCGCTCGAGTTCGTGGCGCAACAGGCGCGCGTCCAGGCCGCGCCGGCCCCGCCGCTCGCACCGCTGATGCTCGCCGCGGTGACGGCGACGTGGACGGCTTCGTTCTCGGTCCACGCCCTCGCGATCCGCGCTGGCAGCCCCCTGCTCGCCGTGCTGCCGCCGGTCGCGCTGGTCGGTTTCGCGGACACGGTGCTCGAGGACGGCGCCCGACCGACGTACGCGCTGTTCTTCTTGGTGGCGGTGCTCGCGGTGGTGTTCGTCGATGGGCTCCGGCGCGTCCGCGAATGGGGTCCGATCTGGGCATCCCCCCGCGAGCGCCGCTTCGGCACGACCGCGATGCGCGGCGCGCGGGTCGTGGGCCTCGTCGCCGTGCTCGCGGCCGTCCTGGCCCCGGGCGTCCTGCCGGGGTTCCGCGCCGAGGCGCTCGTCGACCTCTCGACGGGATCCGACGACGGGATCGATCTCGATCCATTCGTCTCGATCCAGAACCAGCTCGAGCAGGACGAGCCGGTCGATCTGTTCGAGGTCGTGGCGCCCGAGGGGTCGTACTGGCGGCTGTACTCCCTCGACACGTTCGACGGCCTCGCGTGGACCAGCACGGACCCGTTGGCCAGGCGAGGCCAGACGCTCACGTCGCCGGCGCTGCTGTCTCCCGCCGCGCCGTCCGGCGCGTACGAGCTCCCGCAGCGCGTCCACATCCTGCGCGACATCGACGAGCCGTGGCTGCCGATGGCGTACCCCGCCGAGCGCGTGACGCTGCCCGTCGAGGACCTGCGCTACGAAACCGACCTCGGGATGGCCGTCGTCGACGGCGGTCTGGGCGAAGGGTTCGAGTACAGCGTCCTGTCGCACGTGGTCGCCCCGTCGCCGCAGGAGCTCAACCTCGTCCGCTTCGACCCGGCGCACGACGGGCGCTACACCTTCCTGCCGAGCGGGATCGATCCGCGCGTCGCCGAGGTCGCCGAGGCGTGGACGAGCGATGCCGTGACGCCGTACGAGCAGGTCTACGCGATCCAGCAGCACTTCCGTGACGGCTCGTTCACCTACGACCAGGAGGTCGACCCGGTCGCGGATACGGACGCGCTGCTCAACTTCCTCGCGAACACGAAGCGGGGGTTCTGCCAGCAGTTCGCCGCGGCGATGGCGGTCCTCGTGCGCGAGCTCGGGTACCCCGCTCGGGTGGCCGTCGGCTTCCGCGAGGGCGAACAGCGAGGCGATCGGTTCGTCGTGACGAGCAAGGACGCGCACGCCTGGGTCGAGGTGTACTTCGGGCAGGAGTACGGCTGGCTCCCCTTCGAACCTACCCCCACGCGGACGAACCCGGCCGCCGACCCGGGCACGTACCTGAACCCGGCCCGGACCGACGGCGAGGACCCCTCGGTCCGCCCGGGTGGAGAGGTGCCGATCGAGGGCGGCGAGCCCGCCCCGGGCGCCACCCAGTGCGCCGGGATCAACGGGCAGCTCTGCAACTCCGACCCCCAGCTGCGCCGAGGGCGCCAGGCCGGCGGGGGCGCGGACCTGCCGCCGGGGTTCTTCACGCCTTCCCAGCCGGTCGACCGGTCTGGGTACTCGATCCCGTACGGATGGATCGCGCTCGGGCTCGCGGCGGCCGCGCTGATCCTCGCCGTCCTCGTGCCCGTCGTGAAGTGGACGTGGCGGCGTCGGGCGGTAGGGCGTGCCCGGCAGCCTCGGGAGCTCGTCCTTGCCGCGTACCGGGTGTTCGATGCGAAGGCCGCGGATGTCGGCCTCGGCCGGCGCGATGACGAGACGCTCGAGGAGCACCGGTTGCGCCTCGGCCGTACGGTCACCTTCTCGGACGGGCATCTCGACCGCCTGACCGCAGCGGCGACGAGGGCCGCGTACTCGAGCCAGGCGCCATCGGCCGGAGACGCGCAGGAGGCGGTCCGGGCGGCTCGGACGGCCGGCGCCGACGTTCGACGCAGCGTCGGCCTCGCCCGGCGGATCGTCGGGGTCTACCGGCCAGGCTTCTAGGGCCTAGGTCCCCGTCTGGGTGTGGGCCGCGGCCTCGCGGAGCGCCCGGACGAACCGGTCGCGGTCCTCCTTGAACTGGCCGACCCGAGCCTCGACGTTGGTGGCGATCTCGTCGATCGCCACGAAGAAGGCCAGCTGGCCCTCGCGGAGCGCGTCGATGATCTCGCCGTTGCGACGCGCGACCTTGAAGATGCTGACACCGTCGGTGATCAGCTTGACTTCGGAGAGGTGACGGTCCAGGTGCGCCCGCCGGTTCAGGTAGTCCCACGCGCGACGGACGCGCTGGAGCGACATCCCGCTGTCGAGCAACGAGCGGACGACCCGCAACGCGACGAGATCGCGGAACGAGTACATGCGCGGGACGCCGGGCCGCCCGCCGGTCTGCTGCACCGAAGGTTTCACGAGGCCGATCTGGTCCCAGTACCTGAGCTGACGTGGGGTGCATCCCGTGAACTTCGTTGCCTGATGTGACGTGAACCCTTCCATGCGAACGTGCGTCCCTCCGACGACTCGCCACCCTCATCGAACCAACGAGGGTCCCGTCGATCGTCGCCGAGGGGAAAGGCTCGACGTTCGGTTGACGGTCACGCCCCCAGGGAAGAGTGCATGTTGTACAGCGTCGGCATCGGCACTGGCAAGCCGCGGACGTCGCCTCGTCGAAGAATCCTCCGGTCGGTCGGGACCCATCCCCGGACCGGGCGACGCACCTCAGTCGTCGGGGGGTGGCGCGGGTCGTTCGCGGAACCGTCCCGACAATCGCGTCAGGATCGATGCGACGCCGAATCGACCCGACCGTTGGATCGCGCGGACCTGATCCTTCCCGAGCGCCTTGAGGTACCGATAGATCAGCAACGACGACACGAGCATCACGCCGAACCCGATGGCCGCGATCCACAGCGACACCGGGAACGCCATCAGCATCACGAACCCGAGCAGGAACGTGATCGCGGACCAACGGATGCGACGCGCGAGGTGCGCGTACAGCGACGTGTTGCTCACCGTGCTGACGAGGCGCGGATCCTCCTCGGCGAGACGCGCCTCGATCTCCTCGAGGATCTTCTGCTCGTCCGGCGAGAGCGGCATGGCGACTCGCGACCTCCAGGGTGGACCGTCCGTCGATTATAGGAACGGTCGCCGCTTGGGTCGGGTTCGGGAGGTGGCGTCGGGCGCCGGTGCGCGGTGCGTCCGCCGATCGAGCAACGCCGCCGGCATCGCCGCCCCGGAGCCGAACCGCTTCTCGATCCGGTCGACCGCCCGCTCGACGTCGCCCCAGCGCTCCCCGCGGAGCAAGGCGAGCTGCTCCTCCCCCGCCGGCGTCAGACCGCTCGCCCCGACCCCGAGGAGGCGGACCCGGCGGCGCGCGCCAGGCAGGGCGCGGAACAGGTCCGCGGCGACGGCGTTGACGTCGGCGCCCACGTCGGTCGGGTCGATCGTCCGCGATCGCGTGAGGGTCGTGAAGTTCGCGAGCCGGACCTTGAGCGTGATCGTCCGCGACCGATACCCGTCCTCGCGCAGGCGCGCCGCGACCTTCTGGGACAGCGCCAGGATCTCGCGGAGCAGCTCGGCGTCATCGTCGAGGTCGCGGTCGAACGTCTCCTCGTGGCTGACCGACTTCGGTGCCTCGTAGGGCAACACCGACCGTAGGTCCTGGCCACGGGCGAGCGCGATCAGGTCACGCGCATGGTGCTCCCCGATCAGCCTCCCGAGGACCGCGCCCGGCGTTCGGGCCAGATCGCCGACGGTGCGGACGCCGAGGCGCGTGAGGACCTCCATCGTCTTCTCGCCGACCCCCCACAGCGCCTGGGCGGGCAGCGGCGACAGGAACGCGTCGACCTCGCCGGTGCGGACGACGACCATGCCGTCCGGCTTGGCCGCCTCCGACGCCAGCTTGGCGAGCAGCTTGTTCGGAGCCACCCCGACCGAACAGATCACGCCGACGTGCTCGAGGACGTCCCGCCGGATCCGGCGCCCGATCTCGTCCGGCGTGCCGAACAGCAGATGGGCACCGGACACGTCGAGGAACGCCTCGTCGAGCGAGATCGGCTCGACGACCGGCGTGAACGAGAGCAGGACCTCGCGGAACCGGTTCGAGTGGGCCTGGTACGCCTCGAAGTCCGGCGGGACGAAGATCGCGTCGGGGCACAGGCGACGGGCGCGCACACCCGGCATCGCGCTCCGGATCCCATACACGCGCGCCTCGTACGACGCGGACATCACGACACCCCGGTTGCCGGCGCCGCCGACCACGACCGGCTTGCCCTTCAGGCTCGGATCCTTGAGCGTCTCAACGGACGCGTAGAACGCGTCGAGATCGACGTGGAGGATCGGCTCGGAAACGCTGGCGTCCGCCATCGCGGGCGAGCGTACCGTCGTCACGACGCGCAGCGGCCTCAGCGTCCGGCCGATCCCGGGCTCGAGTGCCAGAGCTTCCGTGGAACCGCCGATGCGAGTTGCGGACCCTCGTGCGCGAGCGCCTCGGGCAGACGTCCGTCGCGCCAGGCGCGGTGCAGCGTCACGAGGTCCCACACGTCCTGGGCGACGACGCTGACGCCGCCGATCCCCGTCCGCCGCAGCTCGCCGACGACCGCGAGCACGTATCCGTGGAACACGGTCTTGGCGACCTTCGGCTGGACGCTCTCGAACACGGTGACCTCGACCGGGCCGGTCGCGTCGTCCAGCGTGAGGAAGATGATCCGCTGACCGCTTCGGATCGCCGGCGTCTGCGACGCCACCTTCACCCCGACGACCATGACCCGGTCGCCCCCACGCCGAGACCGCAGATCCTTCGCGCGCGTCGCGCCGATCTCCGCGATCACCCCCTCGAAGAACGTCACCAGGTGCCGGGACGCATCGAGCCCCATGACCTCCAGCTCCGCCCGCACCCGCTCCGCATCCGAGTAGTCGGGCAACCCGAGCATCGACGTCCCCGACGCGCCCTCACCGTCCGATGCCGACCCGGCAGGGCCGCGCACGTCGAGCGTCAGCTGATCTCCCTCTCGTGGCGTCTTCGAGGTCATGACCTTGTACACGCGATCCCGCCGGCTCCCCTCGTCGATCGCGTCGAACCCGCCGGCGTGCGCGATCGCCTCCACCACGGGTTTCGACACCGCCGCCCGCCGCAGGAAATCCCCCACGTCCCGATACGCCCGCTCCGCCCGCCCCTCCAAGATCGCCCTGATCTCGGCGTCCGAGATCCCATGCACGTCCTGCAGCGCGAGTCGGATCCCATACGTCGCGGTGGTGGAAGCGAGCACCTCACCCGAGCCGAGCGCGTCGGTCGGCTGGGGTCGTCGTCCGGCGGGCCCGCTCCGCGGCACAGCTCCGCGACGTGCGACAAGCGGCGGAGCGGGCCCGCCGTCCACCGCGACCTCTTCGACCACGTATCCGGCCTCGGAGCGGTTGACGTCGAGCGGAAGGATCGAGATCCCGTGCTGCCGCGCGTCCTCGAGGATCAGCCGCCGCGGGTACATGCCCGGATCGTGCGTGAGGATCCCGGCCAGGAACTGCGCCGGGTAGTGCGCCTTCAGCCAGGCCGACTGGTACGTCGGCACCGCGAAGGCCGCCGCGTGCGCCTTGCAGAACCCGAAGCTCGCGAACTGGATCAGGTCGTCCCAGGTCTTCGCGGCCACCTCGGGCGACAGGCCCCGCGCCGTCGCGCGCTCGAGGAACTCGGTCCCGAACCGCGGCAGCATCGCGTCGTCGTCGAGGTGCCGGCGGATGAAGTCCGCCTCGGTGAGCGAGTAGCCGGCGACGGCGGCGAGCGTCCGCATGACCTGCTCGTGGTAGACGATCACGCCGTACGTCTCGCGCAGCGGCGGCCGGAGCGCCTCGTGGACGTACCGGGGCGCCTCCATCCCGTGCCGGCGCCGCAGGTACGGGGTGATCATGTCCGACTTCACCGGCCCGGGTCGGAACAGCGAGATCTCGACGATCAGGTCCTCCCATCGCGTCGGCTGGACCTTCTGGAGGAGCTCGCGTTGGCCGGGGCTCTCGATCTGGAAGCACCCGAGCGTGTCCGAGGAACGGATCAGCTCGAACGTCGCGGGATCGTCGGTCGCGATCTCATCGAGGTCGACCTTCACGTGCTCGGTCCGCGCGATCTCGTCGAGGCAGGAGCGGATCGACGAGAGCATCCGCACGCCCAGGACGTCGAGCTTCAGGTATCCCAGCAGCTCGACGTCGTCCTTGTCGGCCTGGATCATCCGGTACCCCTGGAACGAGCGCTCGAGCGGCACGCGCTCGACGAGGTCGTCGCGCGAGATCACGATCCCGCACGGGTGCAACGCGATGTGCCGAGGGAAGCCGTCGAGCCGCTCGGCCACGCGGAACAGGTGCTCGAGCTGCCCGGCGTTCAGGTTCGACCCGACGAGCTCGGGCAGTCGCTCGATCGCCTCGCGTAGGTGCTTCGCGCCGATGTGGGGGAAGGACTTCGCGACCACGTCGACCTCGGGCTCGGGCAGGCCGAGCGCCTTGCCGACCTCGCGCACCGCCGCCCGAGCGCGGTACGTGTCGATCATCGCGACGCACGCGCAGCGATCGTCGCCGTAGCGCGAGAGCACCATGTCGTAGACGTCCTCGCGCCGAGCGGATTCGACGTCGACGTCGATGTCCGGCAACTCGTCGCGCATCGGGTTCAGGAACCGCTCGAACGCGAGGTCGTGGTGGACCGGGTCGACGTCGGAGATGTCGGTCAGGTAGCAGACGAGCGAGCCCGCGGCGCTCCCCCTGCACGCACAGCGGATCCCCATGGCCTTCACGTCGGCGACGATGTCAGCGACCGTAAGGAAGTACGCCGAGTATCCGAGCCGGTGGATCATGCCGAGCTCGTGGTTCAGGCGGTCCTTCACCCGGGCCGTCGGCTTCATCGCGCGACGTTCGAGACCGCGCCAGCATCGCTCCGCGAGCAGGCTCGACGCGCTCCGGCCGGGGGGCGTCGGGAAGTCGGGGAAGTTCACGTTCCGCAGGTTCAGATCGAAGTCGACGGTCTCGGCGATCTCGGCCGTCGCCGCGACGAGGTCGGGGCGCTCGGCGAACAGCGCACGCATCTCGGCGGTGGGCTTGAGCCATCCCTCGGCGTTGCGTCGCGTCACGTTCGAGCGGTTGATCGGCACGATCTCGCGCATGCACTCGAGCGCGTCCGCGAGGAAGGCGTCCTCGGGGACGAGGTAGCGCACCGGGTTCGTCGCGACCGCTCGCACCTCGGC
>DASPIF010000074.1:0-5412 GCA_035629255.1 Actinomycetota bacterium
GCGTTCGTCGAAGCCGCGCGCGGGCTCTCCCTCGAGGGGGTCGTCGCGAAGCGGCTCGGGTCGAGGTACCAGCCCGGGCGGCGCTCGGCCGACTGGCGGAAGATCAAGCTCACGAACACGCAGGACTGCGTGATCCTCGGATGGACGCCCGGCCAGGGCGGTCGCGCGGGAACGTTCGGGGCGCTCCTCGTCGGGGCCCACGACGGCGACGAGCTGATCTGGATCGGTCAGGTCGGGACCGGCTTCACGCACCAGGTCCTCGAACGGGTCCTCGACACGCTTCGGCCCTCGATCCGCGAGACCCCGCCGATCGCCGACCCCGAACTCAAGCGGATCAAGGGCGCGACCTTCGTCGAGCCCAAGATCGTCTGCGAGGTCGAGTACCTCGAGATCACGCGGCGCGAGCGCAAGATGCGCGCGCCGTCGTTCAGAGGCCTCCGTAGCGACAAGACGCCGGAAGAATGCGTGCTCGAGCTCCCGAAGGCTGCGCCCTCGCCGAAGGCGCCGCCCGGCGCGAGGCCACCGGCGAAACGCTCGGCGACCCGGCCGAAGCGCTGACCGGACGGCGATCCCGGTCCCCGGCCCGCATCGTCGACCGCGCTACGTCCCGGGCGCGCGGTACCCGACAGAGATCCCCGCAGCCCGGTCGATCTCCTCGGCGGAGATCAGCGGGGTGGTGCGCACCGTGGCGGCGCCCGAGGCGCCCACCGCCATGCTGAGCGCCGCGACGCTCGCGTGGTCCGGCATGTCGAGGATCGTGATCACGTCATCCGCGCCGAACGCGAAGTCGAACGACTCCATCGTGCCGCCGGTGTCCGCGACGAGCTTCGCGATCGTGTCGCGCCGGCTCGTCCCGCCTTCCTTCAGGACACCCTGCACGCCCGACTGCGTGTAGGCGACCTGGAGCAGGTACCTCGCCATCGAGGCCTCCCTTCCTTCCCTCTGCCGTTGAGCACGGCATCGTGCGCCCGTCGGGGGGAAACCGCAAACCAGGCGAACGGGCGTCTCAGAAGGGTTCGAACCCGGCGCGGACGAGCATCGCCCGGACGTCGCGCTCCTCGATCCCGCGCTGCATCAGCTCGCGGTAGAGCCGCACCGCGCCGAGCGAGCGGCCGCACGCGGGGCAGAACTGGAAGTGGTGCTCGAGCGGCGTCTCGCACCAGGGACAGCTCGAGAGCTCGATACGGTTGTCGGGTTCGAGGCCCGTGTCCGCGAGCGCGTCGATGTAGCCCTTCCCGTAGTCCCACTGGATGTACTCGTCCTCGCGGACCTCGAACGCCGGCTCGTGCATCCGCGGCTCGCCCGTCTGGAGCATGTGCTCCAGGTTCTCGCGCAGGAGATCCCACTCGTAGAAGTGGTTCTCGCCGCAATCGGGGCACGCGATCACGACGCCCTTCACCCCCTGCGGGTGGAAGACCTGCCGCATCCCTCGGAGGTCCTCGAGATCGGCGCGGACGTTCTCCGCCTCCTCGGGCTCGAGCCCGAGCAGGTCGCGTTCGTCGTCCCCGGTCGGTCCGTCCATCCGCTCGTCTCCCGCGCCGTCCTTCGGTGCGTCGTCCGCCCCGTCACCACCGCCGCCCGATCCGTCGTTCGGTCCGTCAGCCGGTCCGTCGGCGTCGTCGGGTCGGTCCTCCGGGGGGATCTCGGTCATCTCAACGCTCCGTGAAGTCGAACGCGAGGAACGCCTCGGCGAACGCCATCCCCGACCGCGCCCCGATCTCCTGCGCGCGCTCACGGACCCACTTCTCGGTCTCCGGGTCGCGCGTGCCCTGGCTCTCGTGCGCGTGCAGGGCCTCGATCTTGCGGTCGATCGTGGCCGTGATGTCCACATAGGTATCGGGTTCATCGGTCACGAGCATGAGCCGGGGCACCTCGAAGGGCTCGAGCCCCTCGTCGAGGAGCTCGGCGAACTGCGGACGGCTGGGCGCATCGGGCATGACAGCGCAGAGCGCGAGCGCCCCGGCCTGCTTGTGGTCCCAGTGGTTGACGTACCCGGAGCCCGTCCACAGCCGCGAGGGATCGGGAGCGACGATCACGTCCGGACGGACCCGGCGGACGATGCGGCAGACCGCCTTACGGGTCTCGAGGTTCACCTCGAGCTCGCCGTCGCGGAAGCCGAGGAAGTCGATCCCCTTCACGCCGAGGATCTCGGCGGCGGCGCGTTGCTCGCGCTCGCGCACGGGCGCGATCGTTTCCCGCGTCATGCCGGGCTCGTTGTTGCCGGCGGAGCCGTCCGTGATCACGCAGTAGTGGACGGCGGTCCCCTCGCCGACCCAGGCGGCGACCGTCCCTCCGCACATGAACTCGGCGTCGTCGGGATGGGCGAAGATCACGAGCGCGCTCTCGAACGGCACGGCGCGAGGGTACCGAACCTCCACGACGGGAGCGCTCGACCCCGACCGCGATGATCCGCGCCGGTCACGACTCCTTGTAGATCGCCCAGAACTTCCTGACCGGGCTGAGCGCCCGCCACGTGCACCGAGACCCCTGCGGCGTGATCAGCACGTCGCCCGGGCCCGCCCGATGGACGGTGCCGTCCTCCTCGACCAGCTCGACCTCGCCTTCGATCAGGACCGCGACCTCGTGATACGGCGGCTCCATCGGCCCGGTCTCCGGAGCCCGACGCCACAGGCCGAACGAGAACGCGCCGTCCCCGGAGCGGAACGAGACGACCTCGGACCCGGGTTCGTTCTCGTCGCCGGCCTCGGTGGGGATCTCCTCCCAGGGGAGCCCGTCATGGTCGGCGGCGCGGATCACACGGATCGAGGTGTCGTCGGCGGTCATGCTCGCTCCTCCGGGGGTTCGATGACGGCGCGAGGCTACCGGAGGTCGCGGCGGAACTCGCGGTGCGGGCCGAGGTGGGGCGGCTCGAACACGTCGCCTCGCGCGGCGAATCCGTGGCGCTCGTAGAAGCGACTCGCCGGCACGCGGCCGTTCAACCAGACCCACGTGCCCCCGCGCTCCCGGGCATGCTCGATGCAGCGCTCGAGGAGCTCACCGCCGAGACCCCGGTCGCGATGCGCAGGGAGCGTCGCCATCCCTCGCACGCGCCATGCGCCGGGATCGTCCGCGCGCGGCGGCGGCTCGCGCGTGAGCGACGCGATCGCGACCAACGCGCCGTCGACGTACGCCCCGAGGTGCAGCGCGTCGGCGTCGTCGTCGTGCTCGTAGACGATCTCGTCGGGGCGCTGGTGCGGACGCAGGACGACGTGGCGGATCTCACGGACGGCATCGAGCGGCGCGGGGCGGATCTCGGTGGCCACGTCCGGTCACGTCTCGACGCGGTAGAGGCGCCACGTCCCGGGTACACCTTTCAGCCTCCGCTCGCCGACCTCGGCGAATGCGAACGTCGATCCCTCGACGAGATCGCGGACGGGCTCGGATACGATCACCTCTCCCGGCTCTGCCTGCGTCGTGAGCCTCGCCGCGACGTGCACCGCGATGCCGGCGAGCTTGTCGCCGATCTGCTCAGCTTCGCCCGTATGGACGCCGGCGCGGATCTCGATACCGAGTTCGCGGACGCCGACCGCGACCGCGAGCGCGCAGCGCGTCGCGCGTGCAGCTCCATCGAAGCTCACCAGGAAGCCGTCACCGGCGTTGTCGATCTCGGTGCCACCATGACGCTCGATCTCGTCACGCACGATCGCGTGGTGACGCTGCAACACCGCGACCCACTCGCGATCTCCGATGCGAGCGACGTGCTGGGTCGAACCGACGATGTCGGTCGAGAGGATCGTCGTCAGCACGCGCCGCGGCGCATCCTCGACCGGAGCCGTTGCGTGCCACACCGCTTCGACGTTGTTGCCGTGCAGATCGGTCACGTAGGCCGCGTAGTACCGATCCGAGTATTGATCCCACCGCCCGGGCCGGCCTCGTTGCGACGCACCACTCGCGATGGCCCGCTCGAAGAACGCGTCGACGCTCTCGCGATCGGGCGCATCGAACGCGACGTGCGCACCCGTCGTGATGGGTGCCCCCTCGTAGACAGCGAAATCGTCGATGCCGTCGGTGCCGTAGTGCACGCCGTCCTCCACGACGCGGAGCTCCGCGTAGCCGAGTGGCTCGAGGGCCGCGGTATAGAGGCGGCGACAAGCCTGCAGATCGCGGACCACGAAGAGGACGTGATCGACGACGACGCGACGCGTGGTCATCCTCAGCAACGTAGCGCATCGCCTCGACCATGGGGAGGTGCGGTTCGCCTCGACCCGACGTCAACGGGCGATCTTGAAGACGTTCTCGCTCTCGGCCCCCGTCGATCCGTCGACCCGGCCACGCGCCACCGAGCCACGCGCGCGACCGAGGCTCGAACGAAGCTCGTCGGCGCCGTTCGCGAGCATCGTCGCGGCGCGCGTGACCTTGTTCTCGATGACGGCCTCCATCGCATCGAGCAACGACGCCACCTCAGCGAGCGCGGCGCGAGCGCCGTCGGCGTCCCCGAACCGGTGGACGAGGCTGTAGAGGAACAACAGGACGGGCAGGGCCGTCGAGTACGGCACGATCACGACGCCTCGCGCGAAGGCATCGGCGTGCGCCCGGCGCAGCACCGCGTACGCCGCGTCGGGGATCGCCGCCACCGCGACGGGCGCCGTGCTGGCCGGATCCAGGTAATGCGCGACCTCGCGCGCCCGCAGGACGACCTGCCGCTCGACCTCGCGAGCGCGCGTCTCGCGCTCCGCAGGATCGTCGGCGGCCTCGAGCGCTTCCAGCTCCGTGAGCGCCGGCCACTTCGAGTCGACCGGCAGCCGGCGACCGTCGGGCAGATCGAGTGCGAACTCGACGACCTTGCCGTTGACGCGGAGGTCCGTGACGAGCATGCCGGGCGGCAGCTGGGCGAGGTGCTCACGAAGGACGTTCTCCCCCGCGCGACCCTTCGAAGCGCCGCCGGCGAGCACGGTCGACAGCCGTCGCACGACCTCCCAGGACTCCCGCTCGCGGTCGCGACGCTCCCGCTCGCGGACGGCGAGATGCTCCAGCGCCCGACGAGCCCCGGACAGCTCGGCGCGCACCCGCTCGACGCCCGCGTCGTGCGAGCCGGACGCGTCGGCGAGCCGTCGGAGCTCGGCGGACTGCACCTCGAGCCGCGCCTCGAGGCGCGACGCGTCGGCGGGGCGGGCGTGTGCACTGCGCCTGCCGACGACCAGGGCCCCGGCGGCGACGCCGAGCACGATGGCGGCGACGAAGGTGATCGCGATCAGAGGGGTCTCCATGCGCCGACGGTAGGCGGCGGCTCTGACACGCCCGTCGACCGGCGGCAACCCCTGCGACGCCGGCGGGCAGCGCCACCGGTCGCGAGCGCGTCCGCCTCCCCGACCTAGAGCGGATCGCCGGCGACGACTTCGCCGGCGCGGAGCACGGTCCTCGGCGTGAGAACGGCATCGATGCGCTCGATCGGATCCTCGCCGTACACGACGA
>DASPIF010000075.1:0-2114 GCA_035629255.1 Actinomycetota bacterium
CCGCGACGAAGTCACGCGCGGCCTTCGGGGCGAGCGAGGAGCATGGGAACCATCGAGTGGACACATCGTCGGCCTCGAGCTGACCCGTCCACGAGGGCGCGAGCTCGTCGGGACGACCCGTCACCGAGGTGTGCAGCGAGCACACGCGGTCGAGCGCTTCGCGCCATCCGTCGGCAGCGACGAGGTGCGCCGGGTACGCGCACAGGAGCGAGAAGGACACATCCTCGGCCAACGCGTTCCAGAGCGTCTCGAGCTCGAGCGCCTCCGCGACCAGGCCGTCGCGCCACAGCAGCGCGACGATCTCGCCGTACACGTGGGTGGGCCGTCCCGGACGGGCGTGCCGCCGCACGACGTCACCAACGATCGCCTGGAACGCCCGCGGGTCGAGCGGCCCGGATCCGACGAGACGGTCTCGCGCATCCTCGGCGTCGATCAGGACGAGCGTCCCTTCCCGCAGGGCGCCGGCCACTTCGACCCCGTGGGTCGGCAGCGCGACCTCGAGCGCCCGCAGGTGCGCCGGGGCGGCGGCGGCGACGGCCACCCCGTCGTTCGCGAGCGCGGTCGCGAGGTACTCGCCGACGCGGACGGTGAGGTCCGACGGATCGTCGGACAGATGCACGGCGTGCCCGCGTGCCTCCATCCCCACCGTCGATCCGTTCGTCATCGCGTTCCTCATCCTTCGCGTCGAGCGCGTCGAGCGGCCGTCAACTGAGCGTACCCCCGGAAGCCTCCGTTCAGCCCGCCCGTGCCTCGGATGGCCCCGTCCCCGAGGGTCCCGACCGTCCGGTCAACGGAAATCCCACACCTCCCCGCGGCGCCGTGCGACCCTCCCTCGATCCGTCGGACAGCTCCTGAACCCGCGGCGCTCCGTTTCCCGCCACCTCGAGCGAGTGGGCATCGCGAGGGTGGGTACGTGGGAGGAGGACGCCGGCGACGAGCGGACGGTCGATCCACGCCGATGGGCTCGTGCCGACACCGAGGCGAGCGATGACGATCAGGACGAAGTGTCCGAACTGCGGCGACGTGGAGATGGACCCCGGCCATGTCTCGATGCGGCTCGCGTCCACCGGAGATGGGGGCGACTACGAGTTCACGTGCCCGGCCTGCCGGAAGCACGTCTCGAAACCCGTGACCCGCGCGATCGCCACGGTCTTGCTCTCGGCGGGGGTTCAACCCAGCAGGCTGGGCGAGCCGGATGGCTCCTCGCGCGATCCCGCCGACGGGACGCCTCCACGGCACGCTCCACCGCTCACGCTCGACGACCTGATCGCGTTCCACTTCGCCCTCGAGGACGATCTCGCCATCGTGGATGCGTGCGTGGGCGACCGCTAACCGAACTCGGCGGCCTCGCGATCACGGTGCTCAGGTCGCCGCCCTCGCGGAACCTGGTCTCTAGGCCGACCGCCGCCGGACCTTCTGGAGGCGGTTGCCGAGCGCGAGGATCACGCTGAGCATGCAGACCGACAGGGCGAGCACCACACCCGCCGTGACCGCGAGCAGCCCGATCGCCTTCAGGACATCGGCCACAGACCCCACGTGATCCTCGATCCCCGCCCATCCGTCGAGCGGCCGCCCGGAGAAAGCGGCTCGCCTTCACGCTTCGCGACGATGATGCGCTCCGATGCCGAGACGCTCCATAGGCCGAAGGGCTGGGAAACGGGGGCGGAGGCGTCACGGGGACATCCGGGGACGGAGCCAGAAGAAGCCCCGTGAACCCGAGAGCTCACGGGGCTCCAGCTGCCGACCATCGGTCCGCGAGGGGCCGTGACCGGGATATCGGCGACGGTAGCGACCTGTCCGATCCCACGCAAACCCGCCGGTCAGCGTCCGGATCGAGGGACGCCAGCACCGTGTCGAACCGCGTGTGATGCTTCTGCTCGCGCGAACGCGGCGATCGGAGGTGCGCGTGGCGGGACGGCTCGAGGGCAAGGTCGCGTTGATCACGGGAGCCGCGGGCGGGCAAGGCGCGGCACACGCAGACCTCTTCACGCGCGAGGGGGCGGCCGTCGTCCTCGGCGACATCGTGGAGGACGTCGTCGTCGCTCGCGTGGACCGGCTCCGAGGAGCCGGCTTCGCCGCCGAAGGCCTCTCGCTCGACGTGACACGAGCCGATG
>DASPIF010000076.1:0-10453 GCA_035629255.1 Actinomycetota bacterium
AGCGCGGCGTCGGACACCTCCTCTTCGACGAGCGTCTGGAGCAGGTCTCGGGACCTCGGCCCCGACACCGAGAAGCCCATCCACTCATGCGTCACGTTCCGGATCTCGACGCCTCGTGGCGGCAGGTGCGCGCGGAACCAGCGCAGGTGCCACTCCTGAAGGTAGTAGGACGCCGTGATCCAGAACCGATCGGCCGCGAGCCGCGAGATCGAGAGATCGCCCATCAACCGGCCCGCCTCGCCGAGCATCGGCGCGAGCCGGATCCGCCCCACCTCGGGCAGCCTCGCGGTGACGAGCCGGTCGAGCCACGCGGCGGCGTCCGCACCCGTGACCTCGTACCGCGCGTACTGCGCGATCTCGTAGGCGCCGGCGGCCGTCCGGACGGCCTCGACCTCGGCGGCGACGAGCGGCTCCGCGTTCGAACGGCCGAGCATCGCCGTCTCCTCGAAACCCGGCGTCGGCGCGAAGTAGAGCGGCACCTCGAGCCCCCAGTTGACCGTGAACACCGCGCCGTCGGCGAGGAACCGCTCGTAACACGGCGTCGTGTGGAGCGGCCGTGCCGCGGGGAGCTCCTCGTTGGGGAACGCCATCACGAACCGCCGCGCGTAGAACTGCCGGGTCGTCTCGCGCAGGTACGCGTCGGCGCTCGCGTACGGCCCGAACCGCGCGACGTCCATCCCGAACACGTCGTAGCCGGGATCGCCGTCGACGATCCAGTTCGCGAGCGCGACGCCGATCCCCGCGCCCTGCGAGAACCCCGACATGCAGCCGCAGGCGGCCCAGTAGTTCGGGACGCCGTCGACCGGACCCACGAGCGGGTTGCCGTCGGGCGTGAACGTGAACGCGCCGTTCACCCATCGCTTGATGCCGACGTCCTTCAACACCGGGAACCGGTCGAACCCGATCGACAGCTCGGGCATGATCCGGTCGAGGTCCTCCGGGAAGAGCTCCATCCCGAAGTCCCAGTCCGCGCCCTCGACCATCCAATGCGCCGGGTCCTGCTCGTACAGCCCGAGGAGGACGCCGTCGCCCTCGCGCTGCAGGTACGTGAACCCCTCGAGGTCGGTGACCGCGGGCATGTCGCCCTCGATCGCGGCGATCTCCGGCACCGCCTCGGTCACGAGGTAGTGATGCAGCATCGGCGTCAGCGGGTGGTCGACGCCGACCATCCGTCCGACGCGGCGTGCCCACAGCCCGCCGGCGTTGACGACGTGCTCGGCGGCGACGACCCCCCGCTCGGTCTCGATCCGCCACTCGCCCCTCGGCGTGCGCTCGAGCGCGACGACGCGGTTGCGCTCGACGATCTCGGCGCCGCGGGCACGAGCGGCGATCGCGTACGCGTGCGTCGCGCCGCTCGGGTCGAGGTTCCCCTCCTCGGGGTCGAACAGCGCGCCGTACAGCCCGCTCGGATCGACGATCGGCACGAGCTCGACGGCCTCCTCGGGGCTGACGAGGCGCGCCTCGGTCCCCTGCGCGCGGATCCAGGCGGCCTCGGCGTGGAGCCACCGCCACCGCTCCGGCGTCGCGGCGAGCTCGATGCCGCCCGACATGTGCAGCCCGAGCGACCGACCGCTCTCCTCCTCGATCGTCGGGTACATCGAGATCGTGTACTGCTGGAGCGCGGCGACGCGCGTGTCCGCGTTGATCGCGTGGAACCCGCCGGCGGCGTGCCAGGTCGACCCCGCGGTCAGCTCGCGCCGCTCCAGCACCGCGACGTCGGTGAGCCCGCGTGCGGCGAGGTGGTAGGCGACGCTGACGCCGACGATGCCGCCGCCGATGACGACGACCTCGTAGCGGTCCCTCACGCGTCGCCCGCCGGCGGCACTCCCGGTGTCCCCGGAGACTCGCGCTCGCTGTGCGAGTAGTACTCGTACGCGCTCATCGCGCGGCCCTCGGGGTTCTTCCACTCGCGCTCGGCGCTCGCGATCTTCCCGAGCGCCTTCGCCATCGCGCGCACGTGCGTCTGGACGGCGCCGCAGCACGCGCCGATGTAGCGGATGCCACCGTCCTTCGCCTTCGCGGCGAAGTCGGCCATCTCGAGCCGCGAGAGCTGGAGCGGGTCGAGCTCGTACGGGAAGTTCGGCCAGCTCGTGAAGTCCGGCTTGTCGGCGGTCGTGCGGTAGGCGACCGGCTGGACCGCGACGTGCACCCCGTCGCCGACGGCCGCTCGCATCTCGAACGCGATCGGGAGCTGCTGCTCGGGTCCGTTCAGGCAGTTGACGCCGACGATGTCTGCACCGGCGTCGCGGAGCCGCTTGGCCGCCTCGCCCGGCGTGTCGCCCTCGTACGTGATGGGGGTTGGCCGCTCGAACGACATCGTCACCATCACGGGCAGGCCCGTGCGTGTGGCGCGTTCGACGAACAGCAGCGCCTCACCCAGGTACGAGAAGGTCTCGCCGATCCAGAAGTCGGGCGGCCCCGCATCGGTCTGGTCCTGGAGCTGCCGGTCGAACAGCTCGCGGACGTGGTCGGGGCTCGCGGGATCCTCGGGGTCGTACGCCCAGGTCAGGCTGAGGTTCCCGGCGACGAGCGCATCACCCTCGGACGCGACCTCGCGCGCGATCCGGACCGCGTTCCGGTTGATCTCGTCGACCTGGCCCTGCATGCCGACGGTCGCGAGCTTGTCGTCGCTCGCGTAGAAGGTCATCGTCTGGAGCACCTCGGCGCCGGCCCGCAGGAACTCGCGATGCAGCTGCGCGAGCGCGTCGGGATGCTCGATCACGACCTCAGGGGTGAACGGCCCCGCCTGCACGTACCCGCGCTTCTCGAGCTCGAGCAGATACCCGCCGTCGCCGAGCACGGGACCCGCTGCCAGCCGTTCCAGGATGCCCGTGCTCATGTCCCACCTCCGCGACCTGGGCCGCCGCGAGTCTATGTGGCGGCGTTCGGCCGCCCGGCGCCGGTGTCGTGACCAGGAGTCACGCGGCCGTCGGCGTCGGCGCGCGGCCGGCGACCCCGACCGGCCCGGCCCGGCCGGATCCCCAGCTCCGAGGACGCGACGGCCATGCAGGCCTCGATCGCCGCCTCCGACGAGAGCGCACCGGCGCCGGTGACGACCTGGACGGAGACGCCGTTGATCGTCGCATAGAGACGCGTCACCGCACCGTCGACGTCCTCGCACGAGAACGTCCCCGCGTCGATCCCGGACCGGACGACCTCCCTCAGCAGGTCGAGCCATCGGCGCTCGAGCTCGGCGACCAGCGCTCGGATCGCGTCGTCGTGCGGGGCGAGCGTCCAGGCCTCCAACCAGAGCGTCCATCCCGGATCCGCGATCCCGTCCGGGATGTTCAGCTCGAGCAGCCGCCGAAGACGCTCCGGCCCCGGGGGGATCGCGCGGAGCTCGGCGGTGGCGCCCTCGTGCATCTGCGTCTCGACGTGGCGGAGCGCCTCCATCAGGACGAGGTCCTTGGTCCGGAAGTAATAGAGGACGTGGCCGGGGCTCATCCCCGCCCGCGCCGAGATGTCCGACATCCGGGTCTCGGCGAGGCCGCGTTCGGCGATCACCTCGAGCGCGGCGTCGAGCACCCGCTCCCTCCGCGCCTGCCCACGTTCGCCCATCGCCTCCCCCCGGCTTGCGTCGTTCTAGAACGCCATTCTAGACTGCGAGCCGACGCCTTCCGAGGGGATCGATGGGCATCGAGCGGTACGCCACCGAGACGAAACTGTTCATGGGTCCGTGGTACCGGCGGTCGCCGTACTTCGAGGCGACGGTGCGCGCCGGCGCGAAGGCCTACGACGTCTACAACCACACGTTGCTGCCGGGCTACTACGACGACCCGGACGTCGAGTACGAGCACCTCCTCAACGCGGTCGTCCTGTGGGACGTCGGCGCCGAGTGGACCACCGAGGTGAGCGGCCGCGACGCGGACCGCCTGATCGACGAGATCACGTGCCGCGACCTGACGAGGTGCGCGGTCGGTCAGGCCAAGTACATGCTCGTCACCGCCCCGCACGGCGGGATCGTGAACGACCCCGTCCTCCTGCACCCCGACGAGGGCCGGTGGTGGATGCAGGCCGCGGACTCCGACGTGGGGTTGTACGCGCTCGGCGTCGCGACCGGCCGCGGGTACGACGTTCAGGTCTTCCACCCCGACGTCTACCCGATGCAGGTCCAAGGTCCCTCCTCCGCCAAGACGCTCGAGAAGCTCGTCGGACCAGCGATCTACGACCTGCGGTACTACTTCTGCGGCCGCTTCGAGATCGACGGGATGCCCGTCGTGATCAGCCGCACCGGCTTCACCGCCGCCCCCGGCTTCGAGGTGAACTGCCTCGAGTACGCGCACGGCGACGCGCTGTGGAACGCGGTGCTCGCCGCTGGTGAGGAGTTCGGCATCCGCGTCGCGGCTCCGAGCATGGCCAAGCGCGTCGAAGCCGGGATGATGAACCACGGCTCGGACATCACGATCGAGACCAATCCGTTCCAGGTGATGGGGCTCGAGCGCCTCGTCGAGGAGCAGCCGCAGCACTACATCGGCAAGGACGCGCTCGAGCGGATCCGGCGCGAGGGCGTTCGGGACCGGCTCGTCGGCATCGAGTTCGAGGCCGACCACTTCGAGATCGATCCGGCCGACTTCTGGCCGGTCTTCCACGACGGCACCGAGGTCGGCCGCGTGACCGACGCGGTCTGGTCACCCCGGCTCGAGAAGAACATCGGCTACGTCTGGGTGCCGACCGAGCTGTCGGAGCCGGGCACGAAGCTCGACGTGGAGTCGCAGCACGGAGCGCTCGTCGGGACGACGGCCGCGATCCCGTTCGTCGATGCGAAGAAGCGAGTGCCGGCCGCGTCGCTCCGGTGATGCAGGTCTCGACGGAGGAGGAACCCTGATGCGTCGGGTCATCGCGATCGTGACGGTGCTTGGGCTGCTGGTCGCGGCGTGCACCTCCGACGGCGGCGGCGAGAACGTGGGTGCGCCGACGCCGGGCGAGCCGATGCAGCTCGAGGTGTTCGTCTACAACGTCGAGTACGGCGGCGACGAGACGACCGACGCGGTGATCGAGTCGGTGGACGCCGACATCGTCGGCGCGCTCGAGACCTACAACCGGATCGGCGAGACGGCGGAGCGCACGGGCTACCCCTACTACAACACCAGCCTCCAGATCCTGTCGAAGTTCCCGATCCACGAGCCGAGCGGCGCCGACGGCCGGTACGCGTTCATCGAGGTGCGTCCCGGCGAGGTCGTCGCGTTCTTCAACATCCATCTCGACTACGTCCGGTTCGGACCGCGGATGCTCCGGAACGGTCGATCGGTCGACGAGGTCCTCGCGTGGGAGGACGAGTACCGGACGTCGTCGCTCGACGTGCCCCTCCAGCAGATGCAGGACCTCCTCGACCAGGGCTACCCGGTCTTCTTCACCGGCGACCACAACGAGCCGTCGCACCTCGACTACGGCGAGGACACCGTCGGCACCCGCGAGGGCATCGACGAGCCGATCCCGTGGCCGGTCAGCATCGCGATCACCGACGCGGGTTTGCGCGACACGTACCGCGAGATCCACCCCGACCCGGTGGTCGATCCCGCGCTCAGCCACCTCGGCGCGAGGGAACGGATCGACTTCCTCTACGCCGGCGGTCCGAGCGAGACGCTCGACAGCAAGCTCGTCGGTGAGGAGGGTGGCGAGGACGTCGACCTCGGGTTCGACCCGTGGACGTCGGACCATCGCGCGTTCGTCTCGACGTTCGAGGTCACCCCCGTTTCGATGCCCGAGATGATCTCGGTCGACGTTTCCCTCCTCGACGAGGGCGATCCCGTGACGCTCCGCTACCGGTCGTCGTCCGCGACCGAGATCGCGATCGTCGCGGCGGGCGCGGAGGCGCAGGGGCAGCGGCCGCTCGCGCGGTTCGATGCGGGCGACGGCAGCGGCGAGCACGAGATGGGTACGGCGGACCTCGGTGGCGCCGCGTACGACGCGGTGCTCCTCGACGGCGACGAGCAGGAGCTGGCACGCGTCGGCTTCGTCGTTCGCGACCGCGGCGCCGAGATCGAGGTCTCGACCGACCGCGAACGCTACGACCCCGGCGAGCCGATCAAGGTGTCGTGGGAGCAGGGGCCCGCGAACCGGTGGGACTGGATCGGGGTCTACAAGGCGAACAAGGCGGACCCGAAGGTGCACTACTACCTGATCTGGAACTACACCGGGCTCCACGACTCGGGGACCGAGGTGCCGGTCGTCGACGGGTCGGTAACCTTCGACGACAGCACGATGGGCGGGCCGTGGCCGCTCCACCCGGGCGAGTACGTCGTGCACTACCTCGTGACCGACCGGTACCGCTCGATCGGGAGCGCGACGTTCGAGGTGACCGAGGGCTAGCGCTCAGCCTTCCGGCGAAGGGTTCCCCGCCTCGGCGAGGGCGGGGATGATGCGCTCGAGCGCCCAGTCGATGTCCTCGCGCGTGATCACGAGCGGCGGGGCGAGGCGGATCGTCGACTCGTGCGTGTCCTTGGCGAGGATCCCGCGCTCGAGCAGCCGCTCGGCGGTCTTCCGCGCCGGGCGCGCGTCGGGCGCCAGCTGGATGCCCGCCCACAGCCCGCGGCCGCGAACGTCCTCGACGGTCGGGAGATCGGCCTCGCGGAGCGACTTCAACAGGTAATCGCCGAGCTCCTGCGAGATCGCCTGGAGCTCCCCCGTCCGGAGCATCGCGATCACCTCGCGTCCGATCGCGCAGGCGATCGGGTTGCCGCCGAACGTGCTCCCGTGCTCGCCGGGCTTGAAGACGCCGAGGACGGCCTCGTCCGCGACGACCGCCGACAACGGCACGATCCCGCCGCCGAGCGCCTTGCCGAGGATGAACATGTCCGGCCGCACGCCGTCGTGCTCGACCGCGAACGTGTAGCCGGTGCGGCCGAGCCCCGACTGGATCTCGTCGGCGATGAACAGCACGTTCCGCTCGGTGCACAGGTCGCGCGCGCGCGGCAGGTAGCCCTCCGGCGGCAGCACGACCCCGGCCTCCCCCTGGAGCGGCTCGACCAGGAACGCGACGGTGTCGTCGTCGAGCGCGCGCTCGAGCGCCTCGACATCGCCGAAGGGGACGACCTCGAACCCCGGCGTGTGCGGGCCGAAGTTGCGCTTCGACGACTCGTCGGTCGAGAAGGAGATGATCGTGATCGTCCGCCCGTGGAAGTTGCCGTCCGCGACGACGATCTTCGCGCGGCCCTCGGCCACGCCCTTGACCTCGTAGCCCCACTTGCGCGCCGTCTTCAGCGCCGTCTCGACGCCCTCGGCGCCGCTGTTCATCGGGAGGGCCAGGTCCATCCCGCACAGCTCGGCGAGGTCACGCAGGAACGGCCCGAGCTGGTCGTTGTGGAACGCGCGGCTCGTCAGCGTCAGCCGGTCGAGCTGGTCCTTCGCCGCAGCGATCAGGTCGGGGTGGCGATGCCCGAAGTTGAGCGCGGAGTACGCCGAGAGCAGATCGAGGTACCGCTTGCCCTCGACGTCGGTAACCCAGACGCCGTCGCCCTCGGCGACCACGACCGGCAGGGGGTGATAGTTGTGCGCGGAGTAGCGCTCGACGAGCTCGATGTGGTCGTGCGACGACGTCGGTTCGGTGCCCATCCTCACGCCTCCTCGGCTCGCGCACGCGGGCGGTCCCGCGCCGGGCCGAGTGTACGGCCGCGCCTCAGCGGGTGATGGCCTCCGCGAGGCTCTCGAAGTTGTCGACGTAGCGCGCGACGTCCTCGTCGGTGTGCGCGATCGAGGTCGTCCACGACTCCCACTTCGAGCCCGGGCTCTTGAAGACGCCGCGGTTGAGCTGCCACAGCCAGGCGAGCTGCGGCACCCGGTCGTCGATCTCCCAGAGGTCGCGGTACTCGTGGATCGGCTCGACGCGCCAGTCGACCGACCCCTTCCCGCCGAGCAGCTTCATCGACGCCGAGAGCCGGTATCGGTCGATCACGTCGTTGACCCGCTCGAACCCGGCGTCGATCCGGTCGAACTCGCGGTAGGCGTCCTTCGTCAGGACCTCGGTCAGGTTGACCTTCATCGCCGCCATCGTGAGCGGGTTGCCGTTGAAGGTCCCGACCTGGTCGAGCTCACCGCGCTCGATCATGCCCATCGCGTCCTCGGTGCCGCCGATCGCGCCACACGGGAGTCCCGCACCGATCGCCTTCGCGAGGCAGACGAGATCCGGCACGACGCCGAACGCCTCGACGGCGCCGCCCCACGCGAGCGTGCACCCCGTCTTGACCTCGTCGAACGCGAGGAGCGCGCCGTTCGCGTGACAGATCTCCTTGACGCGCTCGAGGTAGCCGGCGTCCGGGAGGACCAGGCCGCAGTTCGTCATCGCCGGTTCGATCACGAACCCGGCGATCTCGCCGGGATGCTCGGCGAACGCGCGCTCGAGCGCGTCGGCGTCGTTGAAGGGGACACAGATCACCTGCTCGACGATCCCGTCGGGCATCCCGACGGTCTGCGGCACCGAAGCCGGATGCTCGCGCGGCCCGGCGTCCTCCTGCGACGGGAAGACGCTCACCATCAGCGAGTCGTGGTGGCCGTGGTAGGTCCCCTCGACCTTGGCGATCTTCTTGCGGCCGGTGGCGGCGCGCATGATTCGGGTCGCGTCGAGCGTCGCCTCGGTCCCCGAGTTCCCGAACCGCCAGAGCGGCAGGCGGTACCGCTCGGCGAGGTTCTCGGCGCAGACGAGCGCGTCTTCGGTCGGCTGGGCGAAGTGGGTGCCGAGCTCGACGCGCGCCTGGACGGCCTCGACGATCCTCGGGTGCGCGTGCCCCATGACCATCACGCCGTAGCCGTTGTGGTAGTCGACGTACTCGTTGCCGTCGATGTCCCAGACGCGCGAGCCCTTGCCGTGACTGACGTAGATGGGATGCGGCGGCCACATCTGCCACGAGCTCGAGACGCCGCCCGGCAGTCGGGTCCTCGCCTCCTCCCGGTACGCGATCGAGCGCGCGTGCTTCTCGTCGAGCGCCGCGGTCTCGCGCCGCGTGAGCTCCTCGACGAGGTCGAAGTCGATCTCGGCCCGATCGGTGATGGCGGTCATCCGGCGTCTCCAGGTTCGGGTTGAACGGCCGTTCGAAGTCTATCCGCCGCTCACCGACGGCTCCGCGCCGTCAGCCCGAGATCGCGGCGGCGAACTCCTCGAAGTTCTCCACGTAGCGGCCGGCGTCGTCCTCGGTGTGGAAGACCGACGTCGTCCAGGTCTCCTGCTTCGACCACGGCGACTTGAAGACGCCGCGGTTCTGCTGGAAGAGCCACGCGAGGTACGTGATCCGCTCGTCGATCCCGACCGTGTCGCGGTACTCGCGGACGCGGGACGCGCGGTAGATCACCGAACCCTTCGCGCCCAGCCCGGTCACGTACGCCGGCAGGCGATGCTTCTCGATCGCGGCGCCGCAGCCTTCCTCGAGCGTCGCGTGGACGCGGTTCAACTGGACGTACGCGTCCTTGGTCAGCACCTCGGTCAGGCACGCTTTCGAGGCCGCCATCGTGAGCGGGTTGCCGTTGAACGTCCCGGCCATGTCGTACTCGCCGCGGACGACCGGTCCGTAGAGGTCCTCGGTCGCGCCGATCGCGCCGCACGGCAGGCCGCCGCCGATCGCCTTCGCGAGGCAGACGATGTCCGGCACGACGCCGAACGCCTCGACGGCTCCGCCGTAGGCGATCGCCGCGCCGGTCTTCACCTCGTCGAACGCGAGGTACGCGCCGTGCTTGTGCATCAGGTCCTTGAGGCCCTGGAGGTAGCCCGGCTCGGGCAGGATCACGCCGCAGTTCATCATCGCGGGCTCGATGATCAGACCGGCGACGTCGCCGTCGTGCTCGGCGAGGGCGCGCTCGACCTCGCCGAGATCGTTGAACGGCACGACGCGGACGAGGTCGGCGAACGCCTGCGGGATCCCCATCGCCTGCGGCACCGTCACGGGGTGCTCGCGCGGACCGATCAGCTCGGGGTCGGGCGCGACGCTGAACATCAGCGCGTCGTGATGCCCGTGGTACGTGCCCTCGATCTTGATGATCGTGTTCCGGCCCGTCGCGGCGCGCATCAGGCGTGCGGCCTCGAGCGTCGCCTCGGTCCCGGAGTTGCAGAACCGCCAGAGCGGCAGCTCGAACCGGTCGACGAGGTTCTCACCGACCGCGTCCAGCCCCTTCGTCGGCTGCGCGAAGTGCGTTCCGAGCCGCGCCTGCCTCTGCACGGCCTCGACGATCTTCGGGTGCGCGTGCCCCGCCACCATCGCGCCGTAGCCGAGGTGGAAGTCCAGGTACTCGTTCCCGTCGATGTCCCACAGGCTGTTGCCCTGCCCGCGCTCGATGAAGATCGCGTGGGGTGGAGAGTCCTGCCACGAGGAGGCGACGCCGCCCGCGACGGTGCGCTCGGCGACGGCACGGTAGGACAGCGAGTCGCCGTGCTTCGGCTCGAGCTTCGCCTCCTCGTCGGAGATCAGACCATCGATCCGATCGAGATCCAGCTCGACGTGCTCACGTACCGCCATGACGGTCGCCCGCC
>DASPIF010000077.1:0-6379 GCA_035629255.1 Actinomycetota bacterium
TCCTCCAGCGGATCGTCCCGATCGCCCTCGACCAGCTCGACGTCGAGCGCGACTGGCTGTACTCGCGGGTCACGCGTGGGCTGACCGTGACCGGAGGCATCCTCGTCTTCGCCGTCGGCCTCGGCGCTTCCGCGCTGTGGAGCCGGCGTGGCCGGCAGGCGCGCGAACGCCTCCGATCCTCGGCGGACGAGCGCCCCATCGTCCGACTCGCGATGATCGTGGTCCTCATCGGGTTCCTCGCGATGCTGCCGCCGATCGTCGGGGCACAGGTCTCGCAGGTCCTCGGGACCGTGATGGTCTTCCTCCTGCTCGGCCTGGGCCTCAACATCGTGGTCGGGTACGCCGGCCTGCTCGACCTTGGCTACGTCGCGTTCTACGCGTTCGGCGCGTACGCGCTCGCCCTGCTCACCGGCGCGACGCTCAACACGACGACGGGAGCGGCGGCGCCGGCGATCTCGCTGAACCTCAACTTCTATGTCGCGGTGGTCGTGGTGGCGATCCTCGCCGCGCTGCTCGGGGTGCTGATCGGCGCGCCGGTCCTTCGCCTTCGCGGCGACTACCTCGCGATCGTCACGCTTGGCCTCGGCGAGATCGTCAGCACGATCACGCGGTCCACGTGGGCACAGCCGCTCGTGGGCGGGCCGCAGGGCACGCGCGGTGTGACGAACGCCGGGTTCGCGAGCTTCGACTTCCGCGATCCGCAGCAGTTCTACTACTTGGGACTCGCCTTCGTGGTCCTCGCGATGTTCATCTCCTGGCGCCTGGCGGCGTCTCGGGTCGGCCGGGCGTGGAACGCGATGCGTGAGGACGAGCAGGTCGCGGACGCGATCGGGATCAGCACGACGAAGTACAAGCTGCTGGCGTTCGCCATGGGAGGAGCGATCGGATCGCTCGGCGGCGCGCTGTTCGCGGTCAAGATCGGATCGCTGACGCCGGCCAGCTTCGAGTTCCTCGTTTCGATCACCGCGCTCGCCGTGGTGATCCTCGGTGGCCTCGGGAGCCTCCCCGGCGTCGCGGTCGGCGCGCTCGTCCTGATGGGTCTGCCCGGTCTGTTGACGGAGTTCGAGGAGTATCGGCTGCTGATCTACGGCGGCGTCCTCGTCGCGATCATGATCCTGCGACCTCAGGGCCTCGTGCCGAACGTCCGCCGGAGCCGTGAGCTCCAGGAGGAGGAGCGGACGCAGGATCAGTGGGTGAAGGAGCCCGCCCCCTCCGAGGAGGCCTACGCGGCGGTCGTCGCGGGCGGGAATCTGGGCGCCGAGACGGACGAGGACGAGACCGAGTGAGCGGCGGCCCCAGGATGCTCGAGCTCCACGGCGTCGCGAAGCACTTCGGCGGGTTGTACGCGCTCTCGGGGCTCGACCTCCACGTGGACGAGGGCGAGATCGTCTCGGTGATCGGACCGAACGGCGCCGGGAAGAGCACGATGTTCAACGTCGTCACGGGGCTCTACGAACCGGACGAGGGGGAGATCCGGTTCGGCGGTGAGTCGTTGATCGGACTCGCCCCCAACCAGATCACGAAGCTCGGGATCGCGCGGACGTTCCAGAACGTGCACCTGTTCCCGAACATGACGGTGCTCGAGAACGCGATGGTGGGCCAGCACTGCCGGACGCGCTCCGGCGTGTTCGGTGCGGTCCTGCGCCCGCCCGGGACGCGGCGCGAGGAGGAGCGGATCCGCACCAAGGCGAAGGAATGCCTCGAATTCTTCGGCTCGCGACTGGCCGGCTACCGGCAGGAGCAGCCCGCGTTCGTCCTGTCGTACGCGAACCGCCGGCGTCTCGAGATGGCGCGCGCGATGTCGACCGAGCCGCGCCTGATCCTGCTCGACGAGCCGACCGCCGGCATGAACCCTCGGGAGACGCTCGAGCTCCGCGACCACATCGTCCGCATGCGAGACGAGCGAGGGCTCACGGTCCTGGTGATCGAGCACGACATGCGCGTCGTGAAGGGCGTCTCCGACCGCGTGATCGCGCTCGACTACGGGCGGAAGATCGCGGAGGGGACCTACGAGGAGGTCGCGAACGACCCGCAGGTGATCGAGGCGTACCTCGGCACGAAGGCGATGGGATGAGCGACGAGCGGACGACCGAGACCGAGAACGTCGCGGACGAGACGCTCGCGGTCGGTTCCCGGGCCGGCGCCGTCGAGGTACCCGAGGACGTGGGGGTCCAGCCCGTCGACACGTCCGCGATGCCCGCGCCGCAAGCGCCGGTCGATGCCGACCGCGATCGCCGCCCGATCCTCGAGCTCCGTGACGTCAGCACGCACTACGGCCTCGTCGCGGTCCTCCGCAACGTGGACATCCAGATCTACGCGGGCGAGATGGTGTGCCTCCTCGGAGGCAACGCCTCCGGCAAGACCACGACGCTGAAGACGATCCTCGGATACGTCAAGCCGTCGGAGGGAGAGGTCGTCCTCGACGGCGAGGTCGTCAACGGGATGCCGACGGCGGACGTGGTCCGTCGCGGGATCTCGATGGTCCCGGAGAACCGGCGCCTCTTCGCGAACATGACGGTCAGCGAGAACCTCGACCTCGGGGCGTACCAGCGCCGCGACAAGGCGAAGCTCGCCGAGGATCGCGAGCGGATCCTGGAGACGTTCCCGAGGATCCGGGAGCGTCTCAAGCAGAAGGCCGGGACGTTGTCCGGCGGCGAGCAGCAGATGGTGGCGATGGGTCGCGCGCTGATGGCCGACCCGAAGGTCCTCCTGATGGACGAGCCGTCGATGGGGCTCGCGCCGATCCTCGTCGAACAGGTCTTCGAGATCATCCAGACGATCCGGTCGCTCGGGCGCACGGTGTTCGTCGTCGAGCAGAACGCGAACATGGCGTTGTCCATCGCGGACCGCGGCTACGTGATCCAGACCGGCCAGGTCGTCCTCGCCGATACCGCCCAGAACCTGCTGAACAACCCGCTGATGCGGGAGGCCTACCTCGGCGAGCTCTGAGGCCGTTCCCGGGATCCCGTTCGTCGACGGCGAGACGCTGCGTCGCACGCTCCCGATGACGACCGCGATCGACGCGCTCGAGGACGCGTTCGCCGCGGCCGAGCGACCCGAGGCCCCGCTCCGCTCCCACGTCGAGACGTCGGCGGGGACGTTGCTGGTGATGCCGTCGCACGGCGAGATCGGGGTCGGGGTCAAGCTCGTGACGCTCACGCCGACGAACGCCGAGCGCGGTCTCCCGTTCATCCATGCCGCCTACGTGCTGTTCGACCGCGAGACGCAGGCGCCGGTCACCCTGTTCGACGGGGCCGCGATCACGGCCCTGCGGACCGCCGCCGTGAGCGGCGTCGCGACGCGGCATCTCGCGCGCGAGGATGCGTCACGGCTCGTCCTCTACGGCGCGGGGGCGCAGGCGCGGTCGCACCTCGACGCGATGCGCGCGGTCCGCGGGATCGCCACCCTGCGCGTCGTGTCCCGCGGCCGCGACCGCGCTGCCGACCTCGTCGAGCAGGCTCGGGCGGTGGGCGTGGATGCGTCGGTCGGCTCGCCGGGGGACGAGCGCGATGCCGACGTGATCTGTACGTGCACGACGAGCGTCGAGCCCGTCCTCGCCGGCGCCAACCTCCCCGAGGGGGTGCACGTCAACGCGGTCGGCTCGTACACGACCTCGATGCGGGAGCTCGATGCGGAGGCCGTCGCGCGGTCGAAGGTGGTCGTCGAGACGCGGGAGGCGGCCGAGGCCGAGGCCGGCGATCTCGCGCTCGCGATGCGGGACGGCGCGATCGGCGCCGATCACGTTCGGGCCGAGCTGCACGACGTGGTCACCGGCACGCGCGTCCGGACGTCGGATGCGGACCGCACGCTCTTCAAGTCCGTCGGGATCGCCTTCGAGGACCTCGTGGTCGCGCGCGCCGCGGCGGACCGGTTGTGAGCCGAACGGCGGACGTCGTCGTGGTGGGCGGCGGCGTCGTCGGCGCGAGCGCGGCGTATCACCTGGCCGCGGCGGGCGCGGGGGTGGTCGTCCTGCTCGAGCGTGCGGACCGGCTCGCGGCCGGCTCCACCGGCGCGTGCGCCGGCGGGTTCCGCCAGCAGTTCTCGACCGAGGTGAACATCCGGCTCTCGCAGGCGAGCGTCCCGATGATCACCCGCTTCACCGAGGAGCACGGGCTGCCGCTCGACGTCGCGCAGGACGGATACCTCTTCCTCGTCCGCGACGAGGCGCTCTGGGCGGACTTCGTCGCGGCGAACGCGCTTCAGCGATCGCTCGGCGTCCCCGCCGAGCTCCTGACCCCTCATGACGCGTCCGAGCTGGCACCGGGCGTCGCGCTCGACGGCGTCGTCGGCGCGGCCTACGGACCCGAGGACGGCATCGCGGATCCCTCGGGCCTCACACAGGGCTACAGCACGCTCGCCCGCCGCGCCGGCGCGATCATCGAGCTGGGGGTAGAGGTCACGGGCGTGCGGACCGTCGAGGGCCGGACGGTCGGCGTCTCCACGGCGACGGGCGACTTCGACGCGCCGGTGGTGATCGACGCGGCGGGGCCCTGGGCCGGCCTGCTCGCCGAGACGGCCGGCGTCACGTTGCCGCTGGAGCCGATCCCGCGGCACGTCCTCGTGACCGGACCGTTCCCGCACGCGCCCGAGCGCAAGACGCTGATCATCGACGCCGTGACGAGCTTCTACCTGCATCGCGAGGGGAGCGGCGTGCTGATGGGGATGGGGAACCCCGACGAGCGGCCCTCGTTCGATCTGACACCCGACGACGCGTTCGTCGCAGGTGCCCTGCTTCCGACGGCGCTGCGTGTGTACCCGCCGCTCGAGCGCGCGGCGATCGAGCACTCCTGGGTCGGGCTGTACGAGATGACGCCGGACCGACATCCGATCGTCGGGGCCTCGCCCGTCGGGGGACTCTATCTCGCGACCGGGTTCAGCGGTCACGGCTTCCAGCATGCGCCCGTGATCGGCAAGGTGCTCTCGGAGCTCGTCGTCGAGGGGATGGCGTCGACCGTGGACATCGCGGCGCTCTCGCTCGACCGGTTCGACCGCGGTCAGCTCGTCCGGGAGGGGCACGTGGTCTGACGCGGTGCCGGGGGCGGGATTCGAACCCGCACGCGCTCTCGCGCAACGGTTTTTGAGACCGTCGAGTCTGCCCGTTCCTCCACCCCGGCGGGCCTCCGAGTCTAGCGGCGGCGCCTTCCGGGGTAGAGCGGAGCGACCGTACACTCCACCACCCTCGACCCGGATCAGGGAGGCTGAGATCCGACTTCGCAGCTCGACCGCCGTCGCCCTGCTGTTGGCGATGCTCGCGGCGTCGTGCGAGCGCGAGGCGCCGGCAGCGACGCCGTCGAAACCGGCGAGGTCCCCGTCGACCGCGGCGGCGACGGAGCCACCGATCCCGCAGCCTGACGAGCTGCTGGTCGCCTATCTGTACGACCGCGAGGTCGACGCGCTCGACGCCGCGTCGACGGCGCCGTACCAAGCGGCGCAGCTCGCGTTCGAAGCCGCATCCAGCGAGGCATCCCCGGCCGCCGTCGAACTGGCCGCGATCGACGTGAGCGATCGGTCCGCCGACGAGATCTCGGCCACGATCCGAGAGGACGAGGCCTACGTCGCCGCGGTCGTCGCACCGCGGGTGATCGATCAGGCGGCGATCGTCGACGCGCTCGACGTCCCCGTCGTCAGCCTCTCGTCGCGCGACCGGGTCGCGAGCGAGCCCGGCGCCTGGCGGCGCCTCGTCCCGACGACGGAGCAACTCGGGATGACAGCGGGTGCGTGGGCGGTGGCGCTCGGGGGTGACGATGTGTGCGTCGTCCCCTCCCCGAGCGACGGTTCGCGGTTCGCGACCGCAGCCGCACGGGCCGTGCGGGACGCCGGAGGCGACGTCCTGTCCATAGGTGGGGGCGACGCCGGCGTCGATCAGTGCGGTGCGATCGTGTGGACGACCGGCTACGAGGACGCGGTCGTCACCCTGCATGCGCTCGGCCGTCCACGTCCGTCGTTCATCGGTGGTCCCGAGCTCCGTGCACCCGACTTCCTCGAGACGGCGGGAGCCGCCGCGAACGGTGTGGGAGCCGTGTGCGCCTGCGCGGACGTATCCACCTCGCTCCGGCTGGCCGATCAGCGGTTCGTGCAGGTCTTCCAGGCCGAGCACGGCGCGCCGCCGGGACCGGGAGCCGTCGAAGCATGGGACGCCGCGAACCTGCTCGTGGACGCGATCGCCGCCGCGGGACCATCGCGTGATGCGCTCGCGACGTCGGTCGCCTCCCGCACCCGGTTCGACGGCCTCGGCGGCACGTACGTCTTCGCTCCGAACGGCGAGCTTGAGGATCCCGCCGACCACACGTTCCGATATCGCGTCGAGGGCGGCCGGTGGGTCGACGTCACTCCCAGGCGTTCGGCGCGCTGAGCCCCGCCGGCATTGGATTGTCCGACC
>DASPIF010000078.1:0-6743 GCA_035629255.1 Actinomycetota bacterium
GATCCGGTCGGGTAGCGGATCGTCGATGTGACGGATCTGCTCGAACGCGCGCCAGACGAGCTCCCGGATCGTCCGGGTGGAGACCCCCTCGGTCGCGCGGTGCACGGGGGTGATGCGCCCCGTGTGGACGAGGTCCTGCTCGTCGCCGCGGAGGATCTCGACCTCCTGGTTCGCGAACTGGAGCCGCCGGCCGTACCGCTGCGCGATGCCGGAGACGGCGAGCTCCATCCCGGCGCGATACGCGTTGGCGAGCCACGGCTGGTTGAAGAAGGTCAGGTCGAGGTAGCCCGACCCGTCATAGAGCGTGACGGTGACCATCGGCCGGCGTTGCCGGGTCTGCCGTTTGGCGACGCTCTTGACCCTCGCGATCACCGTGGCCTCCTGCCCGATGCGGAGGTCCCCGATGCTGGCCACCTGCGAACGGTCGATGTATCGACGCGGGTAGTGATGCAGGAGCTGCCGGACGGTCTCGATCCCGGCGTCGGAGAGGACGGCGGCGGCGGGCTCCCCTTTCGTGCGCGTCCGCCGCTTCGCGAGCGTCGTGTCGATCGCCGAGACCGGCGAGTCCAGCGTTAGCGGCATCGACGCCGGATCGAGCCTCGCGCGGGGCCGTCGTCCATGCGTCCGGTTCTACCATGGCCCTCGTGACGCTCCGCCGCATCCTGCCGATCCTGCTCACCGTCGCGCTCGGCGCATGCACGTGGAGCCAGGGCGAGGGCGCGGACGGTGGGCGTGCGGAGCCGACGCCGGCGGTGAACGCGACCGAGGCGGACCTGTTGCCGACCGACGTGGCCGAGCTCCCCGACTTCGACCTGGCGCGGTTCGAGCGCCTGCTCGGACAGCTGCGCGGGACCCCGGTCCTCGTCAACCTGTGGGGATCCTGGTGCGAGCCATGCCGCGACGAGGCGGGGGATCTGGCCGCGGCGCACGCCGAGTTCGGCGACCGCGTCCAGTTCCTCGGGGTCGACATCCTCGACTCGCGCGGCTCGGCGCGGGGGTTCATGGAGGAGTACGGATGGCGCTACCCGAGCGTGTTCGATCCTCCGGCGTCGATCAGGGACGGCCTCGGGCTGCTCGGGCAGCCCGTGACGCTGCTGTACGACGCCGATGGGCAGGCCGTGGAGCGGTGGGTCGGACCGGTCCCCCCCGACGACCTCGACGCCGCGCTGCGCGCGATCGTCCGTTGACGCATCGGTCAGGCACGTTCAGGACGTCTGTTACCCTGGCTCGCCATGGCAGCCGTCTGCGACATCTGCGGGAAGAAGCCGTTCTTCGGGATGGCGGTCTCGCACTCGCACCGCCGGACGCCGAAGCGGTGGAACCCGAACATCCAGCGCGTCCGCGCCGTCGTGAACGGCTCGACGAAGCGTCTGTACGTGTGCACGAGCTGCCTCAAGGCCGGCAAGGTCCAGCGCGCCGTCTAGGCGCGGCCCTTCGCGCCGACGCCCTTCACGCGAGAGCCCCGTCGATCCGCTCGAGCACGACCTCGTCGAGATCGACCTCCGCCGCCGCGGCGTTCTCCTCGATCTGCGTGAGGCTCGTCGCCCCCACGATCGCGGTCGTCACCTCCGGACGCCGGAGCGTCCACGCGATCGCGACCCGCGAGAGCGGCAACCCGACGCTGTCGGCGATCGCGCGCAGCTCGGCGACGCGCGAGAGCGTCGGCTCGTTGAGGAACCGGGCGACGAAGCCGGCGCCGCTCTCCGTCGTCGCGCGCGAGCCCTCGGGCACGTCGTCGACGCTCCGGTACTTCCCGGTGAGCACGCCCTGGGCGAGCGGAGAGAACGCGAGGACGCCCAGCCCGAGCTCCGCGCAGGCCGGCAGCACCTCACGCTCGACCTCGCGTTGGAGCATCGAGTAGCGCGGCTGATCGGTCGTCGGCGGCGCCAAGCCCTCGCGTTCGCACAGCTCGACCGCCTCGCGCATCTGGGCCGGCGTCCACTCCGAGACGCCCCAGTACCGGACCCGCCCCGCGCGCACGAGCTCGTCCATCACGCGGCAGGTCTCCTCGAGCGGCGTGTCGGGGTCGTAACGGTGACACTGGTACAGATCGATCACGTCGACACCAAGACGCCTGAGGCTCGCCTCGCACTGCGCGCGCACGTGACGCTCGCCGAGGCCGCGGTCCTGCGGCCCGGGCCCCATCTCACCGAACACCTTCGTCGCGACGACGACGTCGCCGCGCGGCAGCGCTGCGAGCGCCCGACCGAGGACCTCCTCCGCCCCCCCGCGCTCGTACACGTTCGCGGTGTCGAACAGCGTCACCCCCAACTCGAACGCGCGGCGGATGCACGCGACCGACTCTTCCGCTCCGACCGATCCGCCGAACGTGAGCCACGATCCCAGGGAGACCACCGAGACCTCGAGGCCCGTCCGACCGAGGACGCGCGTTCTCATGCCAGCGGGATCGAGAAGAGCGGATCCACCGGGCCGACCCCGTGTCCGATCGGGAGCGCGTGACGGATCGCCTCGGTCACGAACGCTTTGCCCGCTCGGACGGCATCGACGAGCGGCTGGCCGCGGGCAAGGTGCGCCGCGATCGCCGATGCCAGCACGCACCCGGTGCCGTGGGTGTTGGGCGTGTCGATGCGCTCGGCCTCGATCCAGATCTCCTGCCGGCCCTCGACCAGCAGATCGGGAGAGGCGTCGCCGACGAGGTGGCCGCCCTTCACGAGCACGGCTCGAGGCCCCATCGCGAGCAGCATGTGCGCGGCGTGGCGCATCGCATCGCGCGTCGTCACCTCCGCGTCGATCAGCGCGGCGGTCTCGGGCAGGTTCGGCGTGACCAGCGTCGCGAGCGGGAGGATGCGCTCGCGGAGCGCCGCGACGGCGTCCGGCTCGAGCAGACGATGGCCGTGCTTGGAGACCGAGACGGGGTCGACGACGAGGTTCGGCACTTCCGTCTCCGCGATCGCGGTGGCGACCGCCGCGACGATCTCGGCGGTCGCGAGCATCCCCGTCTTCGCCGCGTCGACGCCGATGTCGGTCACGACCGCCCGGATCTGCTCGGCCACCGTGACCGGCGAGAGCGCCTCGTAGGCGGAAACGCCACGCGTGTTCTGCACGGTGACGGCCGTGATCGCCGTCATCCCGAAGACGCCCAGCGCGCTGAACGTCTTCAGGTCGGCCTGGATCCCGGCGCCGCCGCCCGAGTCCGACCCGGCGATCGTCAGCGCGCGCGGACGCGACGACGCCGCACTCATCCGAAGTGGTCCCATCCGGATGCGGCGAGCGGCCGCTCGCCACCATCGGCGTCCACGGCGAGGATCCCGCTTCCGTCGACGATCTCGCCGATCCTCGTGAGCGCGACGCCGAACCGCTCTCGCAGGGTCGTCGCGGTCTCCTCGACGAGGTCGGCCGGGAGCGTCGCCAGCAGCTCGTAGTCCTCGCCGCCGCCGAGCGCGAGGTCGAGGGCATCGACGTCGAGCGCGTCCGCCGCCTCGGCGAGCGCCGGCGCGACGGGAACGTCGATCAGGTGCACGCGAGCGCGGACGCCGCTCGCGGCGCACAGACGCGAGAGGTCCTTCGCGAGGCCGTCCGACAGGTCCATCATCGCCGTCGCGCCGCTCGCGGCGAGGGTCTGCCCCTCGCCGACACGCGCGGTCGGCCGCTGCAGCGCCTCGAGCAGCGAACGTCCGTCCGGTTGCTCGAGCACGGTTGCGATCGTGTCCGGCGACCGCGAGAGCGCGAGTCCGCCCGCCGCCCCGCCAAGCATCCCGGTGACGACGATCGCATCGCCGGGGCGGGCCCCCGCGCGGGTCACGGCCTGGCCGGGGGCGACCTCACCGGTGACGGTCACGGCGATCACGACCCGGTCGGCTCGATTGGTGTCCCCGCCGACGAGGCTCATGGCGTACTCGAGGCACGCCTCGCGCATCCCGCCCGCGAGCTCCATGGCCCACCCTTCGTCGACGTCCGGCGTCAGGGCGACCGAGGCCAGCGCGTACCGAGGCGAACCGCCCATCGCCGCGATATCCGACACGTTCACGGCGATCGCCTTCGCGCCCAGGTCGTGCGGCGCGATCGACCCGCGCTCGAAGTGCACGTCCTCGACGAGGAGGTCGGCGGTGACGACGAGCTCTCCGCTCCCGCGAGCGAGGACGGCCGCGTCGTCCCCGGGTCCCACCAGGACGCTCGGGTCCTCGGTCGCGATGACCCTCGAGATCGCGGCGACCAGCTCGTCCTCGGAAAGTTCCATCAGGCGCCCTCCGAGGGCACGGTACGCGGAGCGAGCGGCGTACGGCACGGATCACGTTCGTACTGGAGGGCGCGGGGGCGGGCCATGCCGTCCGAATCGAAGCGGTGGATCCGACGCAAGGGTTCGCGCCGGTGTCTGGGTAGGATGTCGCGGCCGTGACGTGCCGGATCGCGTCGTCGCGAGCACGCATCGCAGGCGCCGGCGTCTCGTCGCCGCGTCCCCGAGGAACCGAAGGAGCGACCTTGACCGTCCAGGCACGAACGATCCACGACAACCCGTCACCCGAGGAGCTTCGGCGCTTCACCGAGGAGATGCCGCAGACGCGGATCACCGAGTACGACAACGTCAACGTACAGACGAGGGTCGTCTCTCGGAGCGCGGGGAGCACGTACGTCGTCGGCGGACCGTCCTCGGGCAAGACGATGACGCGCGAGGAGTACGACCGCATCGCGGCGCTGCAGGACGCCTACCTCCGCGACCAGGCCGTGATCGTCATCGACGGCTACATCGGCAACGATCCGGCGTTCCGGACGAAGGCGCGGCTCACGATCGAGAAGGCGAACGCGAACATCGCCGGCATGCAACAGAAGCTCTACTTCCCCCGCGACGACCGCGACGATCCGGAGGTCCAGGTGATCTATACGCCGAACCTTCCCGCCCAGGGCTATCCCGACGAACGGCTGATCGCGGTCGATCTCGAGAACGGCGTGACCCGGGTGCTCAACTCCGACTACTTCGGCGAGTCGAAGAAGGGCGGGCTGCGGATGTGGAACAAGAAGGTGTACGACCTCGGTGGCCTTTCCCTCCACGCCGGTCTCAAGGTCATCCCGACGGACGACGGCGAGAAGGTGTTCATGATCATCGGTCTGTCCGGGACGGGGAAGACGACGACGACGTTCACGGTGCAGAACGGCAGCGAGCCGGTCCAGGACGACTTCGTCGCGCTGATGCCGGGCGGCAAAGCCTACGGCACGGAAAACGGGTGCTTCGCGAAGACGTTCAGCCTCGACCCGGACTTCGAACCGAACATCTACAACGCGGTCATCAGGCCGACCGCCTACCTCGAGAACGTGTACCAGGACGACTCGGGCAGGGTCGACTTCTTCAACGAGAACTACACGCAGAACGGGCGGGCGGTCTTCGGGATGGCCGATCTCGCGCGCTTCCGCGACGCGACGCAGGTCGGCACGGTCGATTACCTGCTGATCCTCAACCGGAACGAGAACATCATCCCCGCGGTCGCCAGGCTCGATGCGGAGCAAGCCGCCGCGTACTTCATGCTCGGCGAGACCACCGGCACGAGCGCGGGCGGGGCGTCGGAGGCGGGCAGGTTCCTCCGGGTCCCGGGGACGAACCCGTTCTTCCCGATGCCGCACGGCCTCCAGGGCAACCGGATCCTCGACCTGCTCGCGACGCACCCGATCGAGACGTACCTCCTCAACACCGGTCGCGTCGGAGGCAAAGACGGCGACGAGCGCTCGAAGAAGGTCAAGATCCCCCACACGTCGGCGTGCGTGAAAGGCATCGCCGAAGGCACGATCTCCTGGACCGAGGACGACGACTTCGGCTATCGGATCGCGGAGTCGGTCCCGGACATCGACGACGCCGAACTGCTCCAACCGCGGCGGCTGTACGAGCGCGACGGTCGATCGCAGGAGTACCGGGACCTCGTAGAGCGCCTGAAGGCGGAGCGCGTCGCGCGGCTCGAGGAGTTCCCCGAGCTCACGCCCGAGATCGTGAAGGCCGCGGGCTAGCGCCTCAGGGCGTGGGCTCGCCGGGGCCGCGACGCCCGAGGAACCACCCGCCGACGAGCTGCAACCCCGCGAGCGACAGCGGGACGAGCAGGTACCACCGATACGCGCGGATCGAGCCGCCGTTCGCGTCGACGTACGCGTAGATCGCGAACAGCCCCGCGATCGCGAACCACAGCCCCACCCGGCCGGTGACGAACGCGGCGTACAGCGCGTGGTCGACCGGGTCCGTGCCGTCGAACGGGCGTCGCGCCCACCGCCAGAGCGACCGGACGCCCATCAGGGCCAGCGCGATCGCCACGCCCACCTCGAAGAGCGTCATCTCCGGCTACGCCGCGTGACCGGCGGCGTCGCCGAGCGCGGCGAGCACCTCGTCGTCCGTCGTCTGCTCGAAGTTCTCGTACCACTCGCCCACCGCGAGGAACGGTTCGGGCGTCGCGAGCGCGATCACGGCGTCGGCCTCCCGCTCGAGCGCGCCCAGCGATTGCCGCGGGGCGACCGGGACCGCGAGGACGACGCGCTCGGCTCGTGACGCGCGCGCCCATCGGATCGATGCGATCGCCGTCGCGCCGGTCGCGATCCCGTCGTCGACGACGATCGCGACACGACCCTCGAGCTCGACGCGCGGACGTCCGCGGCGATAGGCCTCCTCGCGACGCGCGATCTCGGCCTCCTGTGCCGCGACCTCACGCTCGAGGTATCCGTCCGGGACGCGCAAACGTGAAAGCGTCCACGGATCGACGAACCGCACACCCGGCGCGACGGCGCCGATCCCGAGCTCGGGGTTGCCGGGG
>DASPIF010000079.1:0-2109 GCA_035629255.1 Actinomycetota bacterium
AGATCTTCCCGTCACCGATCTTGCCGGTCCGCGCGGCGGTCGCGATGGTCTCGACGATCTCGCTCGCGCGTTCGTCGTCGCAGAGCACCTCGACGCGCACCTTCGGGACGAAGTCGACCTGGTACTCGGCTCCTCGGTAGACCTCGGTATGGCCGCGCTGGCGGCCGAAGCCCTCGACGTCGGACGTGGTCAGACCGTCGACGCCGACGCCGCGGAGCGCCTCCTTGACCTCGTCCAGCCTGTGGGGTTTCACGATCGCGACGACGAGCTTCACGCGGCCTCCGTGCTCCGGGGACCGGCGTAGCCTAGTCGCGCGCCGCCGCGTCGAACCGCTTCTCGAAGACGTCCCATCCGCGGTGGACGCGCATCCCGACCGCGTCGTAGAGCGCCGTCGCGCCCGTCCCGTTCTCCGAGTCCACGTTGAGCATCACCGACGAAGCCCCCGCGCCGCGGAGCGCGGCGAAGACCCGCAACAGCATCGCTTTGGCGATCCCTCGCCCCCGCCACGCCGCACGCGTGCCGACCACGTCGATCCAGCCCTGCCCCTCGACGAGCCGGGCGATCGCCGTCCCGACGACCTCCTCGCCGGCCGCGGCGACCGCCGCGAGACGCTGGTCGGTCCGCGTCATCTCGCGAACGTGCTCCTCGAACGGGAACGGCTCGTACCCCCAGTGGTCGGCGAACGCCTCCTCGAGCGCGTCGTACGTGCTCCGGAGGTCGCGCGCATGGTCGTACGAACGGATCGCGATGCCCCCGGGCTCGGGTCCCGCCTCGACCTCGAAGCCGAGCGACCGCTGCATGTGCCAGAACGTCCGCACGTACGCGAAGCCGCGGCCCTCGAACAACGCATGCCCCGGTCCGTCGCTCGACGGCGTGGAGCCGCGCAGGATCGGGAGCGCGGGCGACCGCTCGAGCGCGCGAGCCTCGCACCAGGTGAGGAGGGCGGACCCGACGCCGCGGGCGCGGTGATCGGGATGGACGCGGCCGTAGATGTCGAGTGAGCGCTCGGGGTTCATCCCCTCGACGAGCGCCTGCGCCGCGAGCTCGTCGTCGTCGAACACCGCGATCGTGTCGCGCGAGATGTCGGTACTCGCGACGCGCCACCCCTCGGCGATGTGCTCGCGGACGGGATCGGCGAACCCCGCGTCCGCGAGATCGGCGGCGCGGACGAGATCCGCGACCGCTTCGAGGTCGTCCCAGGTGCACGCGCGGGCGGAGTAGCCCGCGGGCACCCTCACCCCGCGGCGGCCTTCTTGCGCGTCGCGGTCGCCTTCTTCGCGGGCGCCTTCTTCGTCGTCGACTTCTTCGATCCGGACCGCTTCTTCACGGTCCCACCGCTCGACGACGGCGTCCGCCCCTTCGCGGCCTCGACGCTCGCCTTGAGCGCCTCCATCAGGTCGACGACGCGCGCCGGCGCGGCCTCCGGTGGCGCCTCGATCTCCTCGCCCGCCGCCTTCTTCTCGACGACGTCCATCAGCGCCTCGCGATACTCGTCCTTGAACTGGTTCGGGTTCCAAGGTTCCGTCAGGTTGTCGATCAGCGCCTTCGCCATCTCGACCTCGTTGTCACGGACCTTCTCGCTCGAGCTGACGGTGTCGAAGTCGGCGGCGCGGATCTCGTCCGGCCAGAACATCGTCTCGAGCACGAGAACGTCGTCCTTGAACCGCAGGCCGGCGAGGTGCTCCTTGTCGCGGAACGAGACCTTCGCGACCCCGACCTTGCTCTCGTCGGACAGCGCCTTGCGCAGGAGCGCGTACGCCTTCGCGCCGGTCTCCTCGGGGACGAGGTAGTAGGACTTCTTGAACAGGATCGGGTCGATCTCGTCGAGGTCGACGAACTGCTGGATGTCGATCGCGCGGCTCGATTCGACCGGGACCGCGTCGAAGTCCTCGTCGGTGAGGACGACGTACCGGTCCTTCTCGATCTCGTACCCCTTCACGATGTGCTCGTAGTCGACCTCTTCGCCGTCGATCGAGCACACCCGCTTGTACCGGATCCGTCCCATGTCCTCGTCGTGCAGCTGGTTGAACTTCAGGGACTTCTCTTCGGTCGCCGGGTAGACGGCGACCGGGATCGTCACGAGGCCGAACGAGATGGCCCCCTTCCACA
>DASPIF010000080.1:0-3229 GCA_035629255.1 Actinomycetota bacterium
GGGCATCCCTGGTCCATCGGTCGAACGGCCAGACCTGAGGTCCGGCCCGGACGCCCCGCCAGGCTCTCCGACCCATCCCCACTTACGGCCCCGCGCAACCCGGACGCCGCGACATACGTCGCGAGCGCGCCGGAGGGTACCGCACGCGACCCATGTCATCGGCGGCCCCGACCTCAGAAGCTAGGGATCCGTTCCCCGAATCCCGGCGGTCCCCGCCGACCGGAGGCTGATGCATGGTCCGTCGTCCAACCCGACGTCGCACCGTGTCGATCGCGCTCACGGGCGTCCTCGCCGTTGCCGGCGCCGCGATGGTCGCCATCGCCGCCGCCCGGGACGTCACGCGCCACGAGTTCGTCGCCTCGATGGACGCGACGATCCGCGGCGACGACCCCGGCAACGTCTTCGGCGAGCGGAACCGCCTCGCCGTCGATGCCGTGCCACCGGAGGCGGCGCTGATCAGGTTCGACGTGGAGGGTCTCGGCACCGACGCCCGGGCGACGACCACGACGTTGCGGCTGTTCGTGGTCAACGGGTCGACCGATGGCGGCCAGATCTCGCTCGTCGCTTCCGACTGGAACGAGACGGACGCGGTATGGGACAGCCACGGTCCGCCCCTCGGACCGCTCGCGAAGGTCCGCGGTAGCGGCATCGCCGCGTCCGGAAACGCCCCCGGTGCCGGGTCCAACCGCGTCCGGTGGATCGAGGCGCCGGCTCCTGGCGCCGTGATCGCCGACATCGGCCCGGTCGAGCGCGGGACGTGGATCGAGATCGGCCTCGGTTCGCTCGTCGGCGTCGACGGCCCGTACTCGGTCCTGCTCACCTCGACCGCGAGCAACGGCGCCGACTACGCATCTCGCGAGACCGACACCCCGCCGACGCTGATCGTCGACACCACGCCGATGATCCCCGAGCCGACCGGGAGCCAGACGGTGGCCCCGACGATCACCCCGCCGACGACGACGGCTCCGACGACGACAAGGACGTCGACGTCGCCGACCTCGCCGACCACGACGTCACCGCCGAGCGCGACGCTGCGGATCGCGGGTGTCGCGGATCTGTGCGGGCCCGACTGCGACCGCGTCGCGACGCTCGTGCGCGCGAATGCGCCGGACCTGATCGTGGCTCCAGGCGATCTCGCGTACCCGGACGGCACGATCGCGCAATTCATGGCGAATTACGACCCCGCATGGGGGGCGTTCAAGCCGATCACCCGCTCGGTGCCGGGCAACCACGAATGGCACACGCCGAACGCGCAGGGCTGGCGCGACTACTTCGGCGTCGGCTCGGGATCGACGTACCGCTCGTTCGACGAGGGCGGCTGGCACTTCATCGGACTGGACTCGAACTGCTCCGAGGTCGGCGGCTGCACGCCGGGTTCGCCGCAGTACGAATGGCTCGTGGACGATCTCGCATCGATGACCGAGCGATGCTCGATCGCCTTCTACCACCATGCGACGTTCTCCGACGGCGAGCACGGGGATACCCCCAACGCGGTCGAGTTCTGGCGAGCGATGGATGCCGCCGGCGTCGACATCGTCCTCGCGGGGCACGATCACACGTATCAGCGGTTCGCGCCGCAGCGCGCGGATGGGACCGCCGATCCCCGGGGGATCCGTGAGTTCGTCGTCGGGACCGGCGGCGCCGGGCTCTACGCCTTCGACGCGACGCCGCAGCCGAACCGGGCCGTCGGCATCAGTGAACACGGGGCACTGTTCGTCACGCTGCGCGACGGTTCCTACTCATGGGAGTGGAAGGACCTGAGCGGCGCCGTGCGCGACAGCGGGACCGCCGACTGCACGTAGCTGCATCCGGAGCGACCGAGATCCTCCACCGCGGGGGGCGCAGGCGAACCGAGCCTCGCGCTGCAACCGTGCACCGTTGCGGCGGAAGCCGGTCCTGCGCAAGGCGTGTGCGAAGCCGCCCGTCGGTGTTGCATCGATACCCCGTCGGGGATGCGTCGTCGGCGTTGCGAGGGTTGACGTACACCCGGCCGACATGCGTGCGCGTCCCGAGGTCGGGAGCAGACGGGCGTCAACGCGAAGGGGCTCATCGGGTTCGTGGTCCGGATGCAGAGGAAGCCGCCCAGCTTCAACTTGCGCCGACACCCGCGCGCGAACGTGTCCGGATCCCCGGCTCCCAGGCGTGATCCGACACGACCATGTCGACCGACGCCATGTCCACGGGCCACGCAGCATCGTGAAGGATCGGGCGGAACGCGTCGATCATCGGTTCTCGGAGCCGGCGGGATCCGGTTCGATGCCGATCACCTTCGCGCACGATCCTCGCAGCGTCCTGAGGGCTAGTTCTCACTCGCCGAAGGGCGGGTCGGCTCCCGGTCGGGAGCTTGGCGGCGCGGTATCAGCTCGTGGTACACGCGCTCGTACCCGGCGTGCATCGCCTCCAGACTGAAGGTGCGCCTCACGGCCTCCTGGCCGAGCTGACCGAGCGCCACTCGCTCCTGCGCCGGAAGCGCAAGCACGTCGTCGATCGCACGCGCGAACCCGGCGGCGTCTCCGACCGGCACGAAGCGGATCTCCGCGGCCTCGATCTCGCGGTGCGGCGCGATGTCGGAGAGCACGACTGGGGCACCGACGGCCATCGCCTCCAGGACCGCCACGGGGAGCCCTTCCCCGGCGCTAGTGCTGACGAACACATCGCTCCGAGCGATCTCGCGATAGACGTCCTCCCGACCGAGGAGACCAGCGAGGCGGACGCGTCCGCCGAGCCCGCGTCGCTCGACCTCGGCCCGAAGGTGCGGGAGCTCCTCGCCGTCCCCGATGAAGACGACGTCCACGTCCTCGCCGAGGGACGCCGCAGCGTCGAGCATCGTCAACGGATCCTTCCGTTTCAGCATCCGACCGACCCAGCTGACGGTGCACCGCCCGGCCGAGCGACCGGACCCGGCCGGCGTCGTCGCGATCGCCGCCGCGACGCGATCGATATCAGTTCCGTTCTGCACCACGTGCCACCTCGAGCCGGCGAGCCGCTTCAGCGCCCGAGGCATCGACGCGTCGGCGGATCGCCCGCAGGAGACGGTCGCCCCGAACGACGCAGCGATCACGAACAGGAGGGGCTTGGCGAGCGGTTTGAAGTTCTCCCACGAGTTGTGGAGCGTCGCGACGCTGTTCTTCATCGACCGACCGAGCGACGCCGAGGCCAGTAGCAGCATCGCCGCCGTCCGAGGCGCGTGGACGTGCACGATGTCGTAGTCGTGCGCTCGGAGCGCCCG
>DASPIF010000081.1:0-5107 GCA_035629255.1 Actinomycetota bacterium
CGGTGATCCTGCCGCGAGGATCCTCCTGGTCGGTCTCGCTCCGGCGGCCCATGGCGGGAACCGGACGGGTCGCATCTTCACCGGCGACCGCTCGGGTGACTTCCTGATCGCGTCGATGCACCGGACCGGCCTGGCGAACCAGCCGACGTCGATCGCCCACGACGACGGGCTCGAACTGCGTGAGGTCTACGTCGCCGCGGTCAACCGGTGCGCGCCGCCATCGAACCGGCCGACCCCAGACGAGCGCGACCGCTGCGTCCCGTACCTCGCCCGCGAGCTCGCGGCGCTCGACCGTGTCCGTGTCGTCGTCGCGCTGGGCGGCTTCGCGTGGAACGGCGCGCTGCTCGCGTGCGCGGCGCTCGGCGTCCGCGTCCGACCGAAACCGAGGTTCGGTCACCTCGCCGAGGTCGACGTCGGCCCTTACCGGTTCGTCGGCTCGTTCCACCCCAGCCAACAGAACACGTTCACCGGCAGGCTCACCTCCGACATGCTCGACGCGGTGTTCTCGCGAGCCAAGGAGCTTGCCGGGCTCTAGCCGGGTGGTTCGTCGCCGGCGGATGCCGCCGCCGTCTGCTCGCGGATCCGCCGGAAGAGCTGGAGCGTGTCCAGCTCGAGGATCACGACGACGAGCGCCGCCGCGAGCGCCGCCGCGAGGTAGGCGCCGACGCCCGTGATGACCCCGATACCGGTGGCCGCCCAGGCGCCGGCCGCCGTCGTCAGCCCGCGGACGCCGCCGCCCGCGCCTCGGAAGATCAGTCCGCCGCCGATGAACCCGACCCCCGTCACGACGCCCTGGATCACCCGGCTCGTACCGCTCGTGCCGAGGAGCTCGGCCCCGACGGCGACGATCGCGGCCGACCCGAAGGCGAGCAGCGCGAACGTCCGATCGCCCGCGGACTTCCCGCGGTACTCGCGCTCGAGCCCGATCACGAACCCCAGCAGCGCCGCGAGCGCGGCGCGTCCGAGCAGCGTCAGTTGGACCGCTTCGTCCATCCGGCCAGGGTAGCCCGAGGAATACGTCCGGGGCGGGCCGTCTTATCGTGGGGAGATGCGTGGCCACGGCAGGATGTTCCGCGTCCCCCGCGAGGAGGACGACCGCCCGATCGGGCGCCACACGATCAGGCGCGTCGTTTCGACGTTCCGGCCGTACCGGGGGAAGGTGACCTGGGTCGCCGTCGCGATCGTCGTCACGTCGGGGCTCGGGGTCGTCAACCCGCTGCTGATCAAGGCGGTCTTCGACGGCGCCCTGTTCGGCGACCGCACGGGCCTGTGCGAGGGGCTCGCCTGCCCGAACATGGATCGGCTGTACCTCTACGGCGGACTGATGATCGCGATCCCGATCGTCACGGGGATCATCGGGATCGGTCAGACCTACCTCGCGAACGTCGTCGGCCAGCGCGTGATGCAGGATCTTCGCAACCAGCTCTACATCCACCTGCAGTACATGCCGCTCCGTTTCTTCACCACTACGCGCACCGGCGAGATCCAATCGCGCCTCGCGAACGATGTCGGTGGGGTGCAGGCCGTCGTGACCGACACGACGTCGAACATCCTGTCGAACGTCGTCGTGATCGTGAGCACGATCATCGCCATGGCGTTGCTCTCGTGGCAGCTCACTGCGCTGTCGCTCTCCCTGCTCCCACTGTTCCTGTGGCTCACGGTGAAGGTCGGTCGTGCGCGACGCGACGTGGCATCGAGCACGCAGAAGACGCTCGCGGACCTGACGGCGGTCACCGAGGAGACGCTCTCGGTCTCCGGGATCTTGCTGTCGAAGTCGTTCGGGCGTCAGCGACACGAGATCGAGCGCTTCCAGGACGAGAACACGAGGCTGACCGGTCTCCAGGTCCGGCAGACGATGATCGGACGGTCGTTCTTCGCCGTCGTCGGGACCTTCTTCTCGATCACGCCAGCGCTCGTGTACCTCGTCGCCGGCTGGGTCCTCCGCGACGGCGGAACGTCCCTGACCGCGGGTGACATCGTCGCGTTCACGACGCTACAGTCGCGGCTCTTCTTCCCGATCGGCTCGATGCTGCAGGTCTCGACCGAGGTGCACTCGTCACTCGCGCTGTTCGACCGGATCTTCGAGTACCTCGACCTCGAGCACGAGATCGCGGACAAGCCGGATGCGATCCGCCTCGCGCCCGAGGAGATCCGCGGCAAGGTCGCGCTCCGCGACGTGTGGTTCCGCTACGACACCGAGGCGCCGACGACGCCGGTCTCGCCGTCGGATCTCACCGAGGCGAACCAGGCACCTCGCGAGTGGACCCTCGAGGGGGTCTCGCTGGAGATCGAGCCCGGACAGCTCGCCGCGCTCGTCGGTCCGTCCGGCGCCGGTAAGACGACGATCACGTACCTGGTGCCACGGCTCTACGACGTGCAACGTGGCTCCGTCACGATCGACGCGGTCGACGTCCGCGACCTCGCCCTCGAGTCGATCGGGGACGCGATCGGCGTCGTGACGCAGGAGACATATCTCTTCCACACGACGATCCGGCGGAACCTCTCGTACGGGAAGCCCGGTGCGAGCCAGGAGGAGCTCGAGGCCGCCGCTCGAGCCGCGAACATCCACGACCGCATCGCGGAGCTGCCCGAGGGCTACGACACCGTCGTCGGCGAGCGCGGATACAAGCTGTCCGGAGGCGAGAAGCAACGGCTCGCGATCGCGCGCGTGATCCTCAAGGACCCGAGGATCCTGATCCTCGACGAGGCGACGTCGTCGCTCGATACGACCTCGGAGCGGTTGGTCCAGGCCGCGCTCGAGCCGCTGATGCACGGGCGGACGACGATCGCGATCGCCCACCGGCTCTCGACGATCCTGTCCGCCGACGTGATCTTCGTGGTCGACCGCGGCCGAATCGCCGAGCGGGGGACGCACGACGAGCTCCTCGCCGGCGGCGGCATCTACGCGCGGTTGTACGAGCAGCAGTTCCGCGGTGGGCTCGTCCAGGCCGAGTGCGAGGACGGCGTGATCCTCTCGAGCGGCGAGGTGGTCCGGACCGCCAGCGGCCGCGCCGCGGGCTGAGGCCGGCGGATCAACCGGATCCGATCCGCCGCTCGTACGTGAGGAGAACGAACCCGTCCTCGAGCACGCGATCGGGCAGCCTTCTGAACCCCATCGCCTCGTACATCTCCTTGGCGCCGCGCATCCGGTGCGTCGTGTGCAGCGTCATCCGCGTCCGCCCGCGCGCCACGGCCGCCGCGACGCAGGCATCCATCAGCGCGCGCGCCGCGCCACGGCCACGCGCCTCGGGGGCGACGCCGAGCATCCGGATGTGCGCCTCGTCCACATCGAGCGGCGGATCGTCGTGGTCGATCCGTCCTTCGAGCTCGAGCGTCGCCGACCCGACGATCCTGCCTTCGTCGACCGCGACGAAGACCGTCCCGATCGAGGCACGGGCGTTCGCGTCGGCGACCTCCGCGAGGTACTCCTCCCACTCGGTCTCACCGGGACGGACGAACTCGCGGTACGCCGCCTCCGTGACACGACCGGCTTCGGCGAGCTCGTCCGGTCGAGCGGGTCGCGCTTCGATCACGACGAGAGGCTATCGACACGCCGACGGTCAAAGAGGTTGACCGCTCGCACGCCGGCACGTCAGCATGCGCGCTGATGGCCGACCCCGATCTGCCACGGCTCCTGCTCGAAGCGTCGAGGACCCTCGGCGCAGAGGTGGTGGCGAGCCTCGACGAACGCGGCTTCCCCGACGCGCGGCCGGCGCACGCGGCGATCTTCATGCACATCGATCGGCGCTCGGGGACACGGTCCACGGATCTCGCGCGGCGAGCACGGATGACGAAGCAGGGGATGATGGCGCTCGTCGACGATCTCGAGCAGCGGGGCTACGTGCGTCGCGTCCCGGATCCCGAGGATGCACGCGCGAAGGTCGTGCGGCTGACCGCGCGTGGCCGGCGCTACGTCGCCGAGGCTCGGCGCGCGGTGGCCGCCGTCGAGGGCCGGGCTCGTCGCGAGCTCGGCGATCGCCGGTACGAGGTGCTGCGCGACGCGCTCGAGGAGCTGATCGGGATCACCGACGGCGGGAACGGCGCGTGATCGTGGCTTCGCCGACGCGCCCCGCGGGGTAGGCGTACGCGGTGGGTCGGGCGATCGAGATCGTGGTCCTGGAGGACGAGGCGGTCGCGTGCGCGCGCGCGGCGGCCGTGATCGGCGCCGCCTGCCGGTCCGCGATCGCCGAGCGAGGGTCTTCGGAGCTCGCGCTGAGCGGTGGTGCCGGCCCGCTCCCGATGTTCGCGCGCCTCGCGGACGAGGACGTCGACTGGGGCCGCGCGACGATCTGGCAGGTGGACGAGCGCGTCGCGCCGGACGGCGACCCCGATCGCAACATGACGGGAGCCCGCGCGCACCTGCCCGAGGCCGCAGCCGCCCGGATCCGTCCGATGCCCGTGACCGACGACGACCTCGATGCCGCCGCCAGCCGCTACGCCGATGAGCTGCCCGGCGCCTTCGACGTCATCCACCTGGGGCTCGGCGCCGACGGGCATACGGCATCGCTCGTCCCCGGCGACCCCGTCCTCGACGTCACCGATCGAGACGTCGCCGTGACCGGCGAGTACGGGGGTCGCCGCCGGATGACGCTCACCTATCCGGCCCTCGGCCGGGCGCGGTTCGTCGTTTGGCTCGTCACCGGATCGGGCAAGGGCGAGGCGCTCGAGCGCCTGATGGGCCGGGACGCCACGATCCCGGGTTCGCGTGTTCGGGCCGGGCGTCAGCTCGTGGTCGCCGATCGCGAGGCGGCGCGGCTCGTCATCCCCCACTCGGGCTGACGCGTCGCGGGTCGCGGAGCCGGCGGCCGATCAGGCCACGAACCGGACCATGAGGAAGCGCTCGATCGGCAGCGGCGCCGGTTGCGCGGTCGCGAGGTCGGCGAGGATGCGCCCGATCAGCGGCGCGAACTTGAACCCGTGGCCGCTGCACGGCGACCCGATGACGAGCGATCCGCGGCGATCGATCACGAAGTCCTCGTCCGGGGTGTTCGTGTAGAGGCACGTGTCGGTGACGCCGGTCGGTCTGTGGGCCGCGAACCGTGTCGGCGCGTACTCGAGGACGCGCCGAACGCGTTCGGGGTCGGGATCGAACGGTCCGGCGTCGGCG
>DASPIF010000082.1:0-3729 GCA_035629255.1 Actinomycetota bacterium
CGGCACGACCGCACGCCAGTCTCGCTGTCACGGCGCAACCTGAGACCGAGAACGCGGACGGTGCCCCGGATGCCCGAGGCGCCGTCCGTTTCTGCTGTCTAGATGTCGTAGTACAGGTGGAACTCATGCGGGTGCGGGCGCAGACGCACCTCGTCGATCTCGTGCTTCCGCTTGTACTCGATCCAGGTGTCGATCACGTCCTGGGTGAAGACGCCGCCCTCGAGCAGGAAGGAGTGGTCCGCCTCGAGCGCGTCGATGACCTCCTCGAGGGAGCCTGGCACCTGCTTCACCTGTACCGACTGCTCCGGCGGCAGGTCGTAGAGGTCCTTGTCGATCGGGTCCGGCGGCTCGGTCTTGTTCTTGATCCCGTCGAGGCCGGCCATGAGCATCGCGGGGAAGGCGAGGTAGGGGTTGGCCGTTGGGTCGGGTGAGCGGAACTCGAGCCGCTTCGCTGCAGGCGTCTTGTAGTACATCGGGATCCGGACGCACGCCGAGCGGTTCCGCTGCGAATACACCAGGTTGATCGGCGCCTCGTAGCCGGGGACCAGCCTGCGATAGGAGTTCGTGGTCGGCGCGGCGAACGCGAGCAGCGCCGGCGCGTGCGCGAGCAGGCCGCCTATGTACCACCTGCACATGTCCGAGATCTGGGCGTACCCCATCTCGTCCCAGAACAGGTTCTCGTCGTTCGCCCACAGGCTCTGGTGCGTGTGCATCCCCGAGCCGTTGTCCTGGAAGATCGGCTTCGGCATGAAGGTAACGGTCTTGCCGTGCTTCCGCGCCGTGTTCTTGATCGCGTACTTGAACTTCATCACGTTGTCGGCGGTGTGCAGCAGCGTGTCGTAGCGGATGTCGATCTCCGCCTGGCCTGCGGTGCCGACCTCGTGGTGGTGGACCTCGATCGAGATCCCGACGCCCTCGAGGTTCAGGACCATCTCGGAGCGCAGGTCCTGGTAGTGGTCCATGGGGGGCAGGGGGAAGTACCCCTCCTTGTACCGAGGCTTGTAGCCGAGGTTCGGCGAGCCGTCGAGCTCGCGGTCGCGGCCCGAGTTCCAGACGCCCTCGATCGCGTCGAGGTGGTAGTAGCCCTCGTGCTGGTTCTGCTCGAAGCGGACCGAGTCGAAGATGTAGAACTCGCACTCGGGACCCCAGAACGAGGTGTCCGCGATCCCCGTCTGCTTCAGGTAGAGCTCGGCCTTGCGCGCGATGTAGCGCGGGTCGCGCGTGTACATCTCACCCGTCACCGGATCCTTGACGAAGCAGTGCAGGTTGATCGTCGGATGCGTCGTGAACGGATCGAGGTACGCGGTGTCGGGGTCGGGGACGAGCAGCATGTCCGACTCCTGGATCTCCTGGAACCCGCGGATCGAGGAGCCGTCGAACCCGAGCCCATCCTCGAAGCTGTCCTCGGAGAGCTGCGAGATCGGGATCGAGAAGTGCTGCATCAGCCCCGGCAGGTCCGAGAACCGCAGATCGACGATCTGCGCCCCGGAATCCTTCGCGAGGGCGAGGACCTCTTTCGGCGTCGGCATGCTCGCTTCCCCCCTTCGACCGCCACCCCGGCGGACCGTCCAAGGGTAGGGGCGAGGCGTCCTGCGCTCGTTACCTCCGCGTTACGTCTCGGTTACCGGCCGAGGATCGCGTCCACGTCGCGCGCCGCGGTCATGCCGGACTCGATCGCGCCGTCCTCCCGCCGACGCGGTCGCGGGCTTCGACCACGAGTGTCGAGACGCCGGTGCGACAGCTCGCGCGCCGCCGTCAGCCCGGCGAACCCGGCCCCGACGACGACCACGTCATGGCGTTTCCATCCGCTGGAGCATCGCGGCGCCGCGCGGTGGCGGCAACGCCCCGAGCTACCGGGCGGTCGAGCTCGCGGCGGAGGTCGATCGGACCGCCGAGGGCTCCCAGTCGCGGATCGCGTCGGCGACCTTCTCGACCAACGAGGCGCCGCCGGCGAGCGCGACGACCTTGCCGACGGGCGTCCGGAAGAACGGGTGCTTGAGGATCATCGGTGCGGCGAGCACGAGCCCGCGGGCGGCGAGGGCCCGATACCGGCGTCCTCGCGGGGAGTCGAGCCAGGCCACGGCCTCGTCGACGCCGCCGACCACGGCGTCCTCGAGCTCGCGCACGAGCTGTCGGATCTCCTCGCTCGTGGGCAGCGTGCGGCGCGGCGTCATGGCGGCACGGTACCCAGGCGGGCGCCGCTCGACGCGCGGTCAGCGCTCCTCGGCGGCGCGATAGCCGACGCCGCGGACCGTCTCGATCAGGTGCTCGAACGCGGGGCCGAGCTTCGCGCGCAGACGTCGGATGTGGACGTCGACGGTCCGGGTGCCACCGTAGAAATCGTAGCCCCACACCTCGCGCAGCAGCGTCGGCCGCGTGAACACTCGCCCGCGCCGCTCCGCGAGGTACCTCAGGAGCTCGAACTCCTTGAACGTGAGGTCGAGCGGACGGCCCTGGACGCTCGCGCGGAACGTGTCGGTGTCGAGCACGAGCGGACCGAGGCGCACCGAGACGCCCTCGCCGGCCCCGAGCCGCCGCCGGACCATCGAGAGCCGGAGCCGCATCTCGGCCTCGGGCGACCCGGGGAACAGCAGCTCGTCCGCCACGGCGTCCCACGAGAACCGCTCCAGGTCGCGGCGCTCGACGACGGCGACGACCGGGACGTCGGGGCCATGCTCGTCGAGGGACCGCAGCACGGCGTGGCCCTGACCGGGGTTCTCCGCCGCGTCCACGAGGATCGCCTCTGCCTCGAGCGCCCGGATGTCGCCGACGACCCCCACGCTCAGCTCCACCGTCTTCACGTCGAGGAGCAGCTCGTCGAGCGCCGGGAGGACGTCGGCGGGCGCGCGGTCGGAGACCAGGACGATGCGCATCACGGTCGCCCGAGCGTACCGGGGCGGGCGATGCGGCGATAGCCTCGGCCCGCGATGACGATCGTCAAGGTTCGGCTGTTCGCCGCGCTCCGCGAGCTCGCGGGCGCCTCCGAGGTCGAGGCCGAGGGGGCCACGGTGGCGGAGGTCATCGACGTCTTGTCGGCACGGTACGGCGAACGCTTCAGTCAGATCGCCCGCGTGGGGTCGGTCGTCGTCGACGGCGAGCGCGCCTCGCCGGCGACCGCGCTCGCGGGCGGCGAGGAGGTCGCGGTCCTGCCCCCGGTCTCCGGCGGCGCTCGACCCGATCCCTCCTAGGTCGCTCGGCCGATCGACGGTCGTGCGGTGGCGTCCGCGCTGGCATACTGGGCGCCCCCATGCGCTTCCAACGCCTCCTGCTCATCGTGAATCCCGTCGCGCGCACGTTCTCGAAGGCGACGCTCGCCGTGATCGAGAAGGCGTTGTCGGCGGACTTCCGCCTCGAGGTCGCCGAGACGAAGGAGCGCGGCCACGCGCTCGAGTTGGCGACGCAGGCGGTCGGCGACGGCATCGACCTCGTCGTCGTGTTCTCCGGCGACGGGACCGTCAACGAGGTCGTCAACGCCCTCGCCGGGACCGAGACGGCGATCGCCGCGCTGCCGGGGGGCGCAACGAACATCTTCGTGCGCGCCCTGGGGTTCCCGCTCGACGCCGTCGAGGCGACCGGCACCCTGATCGGGAGGGCGCTCGACGACGAGCGCTTCAAGCTGTCCCTCGGTCGCGCGGACGGGCGCTACTTCGCGGTCAACTGCGGCGCCGGCGTCGACGCCGCCGCGATGAAACGGCTCGACACGCGCTTCCCGAAGACGAAGAAGGCCTT
>DASPIF010000083.1:0-3974 GCA_035629255.1 Actinomycetota bacterium
CCTCTCGTTCGTGGGTGCCGCGGGACACTCGCTGGGCGAGTTCGCGGCGCTCGTTGCCGCCGGCGTCCTCGAGCTGACCGCGGCGCTCGAGATCGTCGCCGTCCGCGGTCGCGCGATGCAAGCCGCCGGCGAGCGGCACCCCGGAACGATGACGGCGCTGCTCGGCGTCGGGGCGGCCGACGCCGAGGCGCTGTGCGACGAGGCGCGCGACGGTGACGTCCTGCTCGTCGCGAACGAGAACTCGCCGCAGCAGGTCGTGATCAGCGGCAGCGTGTCCGCGATCGAGCGCGCAGAGACGCTGGCCGGACAGCGGAGGATCCGCGCGGTGCGGCTCCAGGTCGCGGGCGCGTTCCACTCGCCGCTGATGGAGCCGGCCGTCCCGGCGCTGTCGGCCGCGATCGACGCGTTCGCGTTCTCGCCGCCGCGGTTCCCCGTGGCGTCGAACGTCACCGGCGAGCTCGTCACCGAGCCCGACGAGCTCAGAGCGCTCGCGAAGCGCCACGTCGTCTCCCCCGTGCGGTGGGAACGATGCGCGAACGCCTTGCGCGACGCCGGGGCCGAGGCGTTCGTCGAGGCGGGCCCGGGCGACGTCCTGACGAGGCTCGCCAAGCGCGTCGTCCCGGGCGCGACGGCCCTCGCGGCCGGAACGCCTGAGCAGGCGCGGGCGGCGGCCGCGGAGCTCGCCGCGGCCTGACCGGCGGCTCCCGAGCGCGGAGCGCCGTCCCCGCGGACGCTATCCTCGGGCGTCCGAGGCGAACGCCCTCGGCTGCGGGAGGGGGGATCGATGGCCGAGCAGCGCCACGCGACGATCGCCGGCGTCGGCTCCGTGCTCCCCGACCGGATCGTCCCCAACAGCGAGCTCGAGCGCTACGTCGACACGACCGACGAGTGGATCCGGGAGCGCACCGGGATCAAGGAGCGTCGCTTCGCGGACGCGTCGCAGACGACGTCGGACCTCGCCGTCGAGGCGGGTCGGATCGCGCTCGCGACGTCCGGCGTCTCGGCTGATCAGCTCGACCTCATCGTGTGCGCCACGTGCACGCCCGATACCCCCATCCCCTCGGCGGGCGTGTGGATCCAGCGCAAGCTCGAGATCTCGGCGCCGGCCTTCGACGTGAACGCGGCCTGCGCCGGGTTCTCGTACGCGATGTCCACCGCGACGGCGTTCATCGAGTCGGGACAGGCCGAGACGGTCCTCGTCACGGGGGCCGAGGTGCTCTCCCGCGCGATGGATCTCTACGACCGCGGCACGTGCATCCTCTTCGGCGATGGTGCCGGCGCGGTGATCCTGTGCCGCTCGGAGGCGCCGGGGGTCCTCGGGTCGGTGCTCGGCGCCGACGGCACCGCGGCGGAGATCCTGCTGATCCCCGCCGGCGGCTCGCGGAACCCCGCGTCGCACGAGACGGTCGACGCCCGCGACCATTCGATCCGGATGCCGAACGGCCGCGAGGTCTTCAAGCGCGCCGTGGTCGAGATGTCGAACGCGTGCCGCCAGTTACTGGAGAAGTCGGGGTTCAGGCCCGACGACGTCGACGTGCTGATCCCGCACCAAGCGAACGCGCGGATCATGATCGCCGTCGCCGAGCGCCTCGAGATCCCGATGGAACGCGCCGTCGTCGACGTCGAGTCCGTCGGCAACACCTCCGCGGCGTCGATCCCGATCGCGCTCGATCGCGCGTGGCGGGCCGACCGGATCCACGAGGGCGACCTCGTGCTGCTGACGTCGTTCGGCGCGGGCCTCGCGTGGGGCGCGAACCTCGTTCGGTGGACCGGGCCGGGGAGCGCCGGGTGAGGCAGCCGGACCGCGGGGTGCCGGCTGCCAAGGTCGCGGTCGTGACCGGCGCCTCGCGCGGGATCGGGAGGGCGTGCGCCGAGGCGCTTGCCGCCGCGGGGTGGAAGGTCGCGATCGGCTACCGCACGAGCGACGTCGACGCGAAGGACGCGCTCGGCGCGATCGAGGACGCCGGTGGCTCGGCGATGACGGTCCGCCTCGACACGCTCGACGAGAGCTCGGTGACGGACGCGTTCAAGGAGGTCACCGACGGGCTCGGAGCCGTGACTGGGTTGGTCAACAACGCCGGCTATTCGAAGGATGGCCTCCTGATCACCTACTCCCTCGAGGAGCTCGAGCGGACGCTCGACACCAACGTGCGCGGGACGTACCTGTGCACCCGTGCCGCGCTCCGCGGGATGCTGCGCGCGCGATGGGGGCGGATCGTGAACCTCTCCTCGGCGGTCGCGCTGCACGGGAACGCCGGGCAGACCGCGTACGCCGCCTCGAAGTCGGCGATCGTCGGCGTGACGAAGTCGCTCGCGCGCGAGGTCGGGGCGAAGGGGATCACGGTCAACGCGCTCTGTCCTGGGTTGCTCGATACCGAGATGACGTCACACCTGACCGACACCGCGCGCGCGTATTACCTCGACCAGACGCCCCTCGGGCGCGTGGCTCGGCTCGAGGAGGTCGCCGCCGTCGTGCGGTTCTTGATGTCGGAAGAGGCGTCCTACGTGAACGGCGTCGCGCTGCCGGTCGACGGAGGGCTCACGGCGTAGTCGTCGGCGGCGACGTCCCCCTAGGCTCGTGGAACGGACAGGAGGAAGCATGGACAAGGCAGAGATCGAGGGCAGGGTCCGGAAGGTGTTGGCGGAGCAGCTGGCCGTCGAGGAGTCGCAGGTCGTCCCCGACGCCCGGTTCGCCGAGGACCTCAACGCGGACTCGCTCGACCTCGTCGAGGCGGTGCTCGCGCTCGAGGAGGAGTGGAACATCGAGATCCCCGAGGAGGAGATGGAGGGCGTGAAGACGGTCGGTCAGGCCGTGGCCCTCGTCGAGCAGAAGCTGGGGATGTCGTAGCGCCGATGGAGCCCGGCTCGAAGCGTCGCGTCGTCATCACCGGCATCGGCCCCGTCACACCGGTGGGCGTCGGGCTGGAGGAGTTCTGGAACGGCCTGCTCGCCGGTCGCAACGGCGTCCGGACGATCTCGGAGTTCCCGATCGAAGACCTGCCCGTCAGCGTCGCGGGTGAGATCCCCGACTTCGACGCGAGCCGCTGGCTCGATCCGAAGGAGGCACGTCGTACCGACCGGTTCTCGCACTACGCGATCGCGTCCGCCGACCTGGCGTGGGAGGACGCGGGCAAGCCAGAGGTCCCGGCCGAGCGCGCCGGCGTCATCTTCGCGACGGGGATCGGCGGGATCCAGACGCTCCTCGCGCAGCACCGTGTCCTCCTGGAGAAAGGACCGGGTCGCGTCTCGCCGTTCATGGTCCCGGCGCTGATGGCGAACGCCGCGGCAGGGCACATCGCGATGCGACGGGGATTCGTCGGACCGAACCTGTGCACGGTGTCGGCGTGCTCGTCCTCGAACCACGCGATCGGCGAGGCGCTCCGGTACATCCGCGACGGCTACATCGATCTCGCGATCGCCGGCGGCGCCGAGGCCGCGACGCTGCCGCTGACCGTCGCCGCGTTCGCGCAGATGACCGCGCTCACGAAGAACCCCGACCCCGAGACCGCCTCGCGACCGTTCGACCAGGCCCGCGACGGGTTCGTCCTGTCGGAGGGCGCGTGCTCGCTGGTGCTCGAGTCCGAGGAGCACGCCGAGGCGCGCGGCGCAACCGTGTACGCCGAGGTCGCGGGCTACGGCGCGTCCGACGACGCCTTCCACATCACCGCGCCCGATCCGAAGGGGTCCGGCGCCGCGCTCGCGATGGCGTGGGCGCTCCGCGACGCGGGCGAGGAGCCCTCCGCGGTGGCGTACGTGAACGCGCACGGCACGTCGACGCCGCTCAACGACGCCGCGGAGACCGCCGCGATCAAGGCGACGCTCGGCGACGAGGTCGCACAGCGGATCGCGATCTCCTCGACGAAGTCGATGACGGGGCACATGCTCGGCGCGGCGGGCGCCGTCGAGGGAGCGGTCTGCGCGCTCGCGATCTCGCGCGGCGAGGTGCCGCCGACGATCCACTACGAGACACCGGA
>DASPIF010000084.1:0-2894 GCA_035629255.1 Actinomycetota bacterium
TCGCGACCGGGATCAGTTGCTTCGCGCTCGTGTGCGTGAGCGGTCGCAGCCGGGAGCCCTCGCCCCCGGACAGCACGAGCGCCCTCACGCGACCGGGCAGTCCACCGGCTCGCCGGTCGACGGCGGCGGGATCTCGTAGCGGGAGGTGACGACCACGACGACATCTTGCCCGGTCGGCAGGTCGCGCGCAGGCACCGGGAGCAGCTCGAGGTTCGGGAAGTACTGGCCGACGACCTCGGCGGTCGGCTCCTCGCCCTCGCGGTACAGGATCATCGAGCCCTTCCGCGGCGTGTCGAGCCCGTCGTCCGTCACGATGCCCGGCGAGGTGTTGAACCCACCTTCCGTCAGCGTGTTGAACACGTTCGCGGCCACGGTCCCGGCATCGCGGTTCAGGACCGAGACGACGATGTTGGCGGGCGACGGCGCGACGCCCGGGAGCTCGATCCCGAGATCGCCGAGGGGCTCGCCGTTGCGCAGACGCTCGAACAGCTCGTCCGCGTCCGGCTGTACGGCCTTGACGATCGAGAGCAAGCTGCCGCCCGTCGGGGTGAACAACGCCGGGATCGACGGGACCGATCGGAAGTCGGCGTCGTCGGTCCCGACCCCCTGGAGTTGCCCCGCGAGGTACGCGAGCTCGGCGACGTTCATCCCCTCGTCGACGACCAGGTTCTGGAGCAGCTCGGGCACCACCGACGGCAGACGCAGCAGCTCGCTCGGCTGGAGGATCTTCGCGATCACCGCTCGAAGGAACTGCTGTTGCCGCGCGATCCGCGCGAAGTCCGGGACGCGATCGCACGGCTGATGCCTCGTCCGCACGTACGCGAGCGCGGTGGTCCCGTCGAAGCGCTGACACCCGGCGTCGATGTCGAGTCCCGTCAGTTCGTCCTGCATCGGGTACGGCACGCACATGTCGACGCCTCCGAGCGCATCGACGAGGCCCTGGAATCCGGCGAGCGAGACGTACATGACGTGGTGGACCGGGAGACCCGTGAGATTGCGCACGGTCCGGGCGACCAGCTTGTCGCCGCCTCCCTCGACGCCGGGTTCGAACGCGGCATTGATCTTGTCCTCGCCGACCCCTGGGATCTCGACCCAGAGGTCGCGTGGGAAGGACAGGAACACCGCTTCCTTCTGGTCCGGGCGCGTGTGGACCAGGATGATCGTGTCCGCGCGGTTCTCGCCGATGTCCTCGTCCGAGCCGAACGCGATCTGCTCCTCGCGAGTCAACCCTTCCCGTGAGTCGCTGCCGAGGAGGAGGTAGTTGCACACCTCACCGGTGACGCATCGACCGACGACGTCCTCCTGCGGTCCGGTGGCCTCTCCTGAGGACCCCGTGACGGCCGGCGGTTCGATCTCGAGTTCGCCGAACGTGATGCGGTTGCTGTCGACCCACCTGTACGTCACCATCGCCACCGAGCTCGCGATCATCACGAGCGCGGCCACGCTCGCCCCGAGCGCGAGCATGAACCGTCGGAGACGTGAGGGAGCGCTCGGCGTGGGCGGGGCGACGTCGGACGTGCTCGTTCGCTCGGCCATGCGCGGACCAGCCTAGCGGCGCCCGCGGGCGCGGCCGCCCACGCTTCGTGGCGATCGTGTGGACCTTCGGGTTCCCCGCGAACGCCGTGTGGAAAACTGCCTGCAGACGCGGACCGCTCACGCCGATGCAGGTCAGATGATGCTCGCACGGTGGTGGGCCCGCCGCTCGTTGTACGCCAAGGGCTCGGTCGTCGTCGCGATCCCGCTGGTCGCGATCCTGCCGATGGTCCCCTTCTTCCTGTCGGCGCTCGGGACCGCGCGACTCGCGGGCGAGCACGAACGACGCCTCACCACCACGATCCAGGCGGCGAGCGCGGTCCTCGGCGACATCGTCCAGGCCGAGGCCGGCGTCCGGGGGTTCCTCCTCACCGGCGACGCGGAGTTCCTCGAGCCGTACGAGACCGCGCTCGAGCGTCTGCCCGCCGAGCGCGCCGCCCTCGAGGAGGCGGCCGGGCCCGGAGCGGCCACGGTGATCGCGTCCCTCGACCTCGTGGTCGAGCCGAGGATCAGGCTGCTCACGTCGATGGTGCAAGACCCGCGCACCGCCACGGATCGCGCGCTCGAGACCGGGCGCGGCCTCACCGAACGGATCCGATGGCTGATCGGCTCGATCCAGCGGGCCGTCGACGCGGAGCGCACGCTCGTGGAGGCCGACCGAGACGCGGCCGAACGTCGCGCCGCGACCGCCGTGCGCGTCGCGGTCCCCGTCGCGGTCGTCGGCGGCGCGCTCGGCCTCCTCCTGTTCGCACACGGGATCGCGGCGCGCGTCCGTCGGAACACGGCGAACGCCGAACGCCTGGTGGTCGGGGACGAGCTCCTCCCCGCGCCCGAAGGCCACGACGAGATCGGCCGCTCCGGCGCGGCGCTCGTCGAGGCGGGACGGCTGCTGCGGGAACGGGAGAGCGCGCTGCGCGCGAGCGAACGCGAGCTCCGCACGATCCTCGAGAACCTCCGCGAGGGCGTCGCGCTGACGGACGCCGACGGCCGGGTGATCCGGATCAACCCCGCCGCCGCCGACATCGCCGGGTTCGACGTGCGGATGCGGGACGAGGCCGGGTGGCGCCGGCGCTACGAGGTCTTCACCGAGGCGCTCGAGCCCGTCGACGTGGAGGACCTGCCCTCGCGCCGCGCGACGCGCGGGCTCTCGACGGAGCCCACGATCCTCCGGATCCGCGACCGCGAGACCGGGACCGTCCGCTGGGTCATGTCGTACGGCGCCCCGGCGATCGCCGAGGACGGATCGGTCGTCGGTGGTGTCACCGGCATCTCGGACGTCACCGAGCGGTTCGAGGCGCAGGCGAGCCTCGCGCATGCGCACGCCGAGCTCGAGCGGTCGAACGCGGAACTGCGCGACGCGC
>DASPIF010000085.1:0-15591 GCA_035629255.1 Actinomycetota bacterium
ACGCGCAGGAACACGTTGATCTTCGCCGGCGCGAACCGGACGATCGGTGCATCGCCCGTCACGGGCGCCACCCGCGGGCGAGCAACGCCTCGGTCAACGCGGCGAACCCGAGGATCCCGGTGTCCTCCGCCCGCGCCGACAGGTCGACCCCGCTCCCCGTGACGTCCCCGCGAAGATCGTCGGCCTCGAGCCCGAGCCGACGGACCGCGCTCGCCAGCGTCTTGCGACGTTCGGCGAAGGCCTCGTCGACGAGCCGGAACAGCGCGTCACGGTCGGTCCCGACCTCCGGCGCGGAGCGCCGCGTGATCCGGACGATCGCCGAGTCGACGTTCGGCGCCGGCCAGAAGACCTCGCGAGGGACGCGACGCATCCGCTGCGCGTCGGCGTGGAAGAGGATGCGGATCGATACCGGTCCGTACGCCTCGGATCCGGGTGGAGCGAGGAAGCGGTCGGCGACCTCGCGTTGCACCATCACGACGAGCTGCCCGATCGCCGGGATCCGGTCGAGGACGTCGACGATCAAGGGGACGGACACGCCGTAGGGAAGGTTCGCGACGAGGCTCCAGCCGTCCCCTCGCACGATCGCCGCGAGTGCCGGCACGTCCGATGCGTCGAGCCGTTCGAGGCGGACGTTGCGACGCTCGCCGATCGCCTCGCGGAGCGCGGGGAGCAGCGCGCGGTCCAGCTCCACGGCGACGACGTCGCACCCGGCGTCGGCCAGCGCGAGCGTCAGCGAGCCGAGCCCGGCACCGACCTCCAGGACGCGATCGCCAGGACCGACGCGGGCATCGAGGACGATCGCGCGCGCGAGGTTCGGATCGGCGAGGAAGTGCTGACCGAGCGATCTGGTCGGGGTGATGCCGTGCCGCTCGGCGAGGGCGCGGAGCGCCGAGCGCCCCGGCGGGCCGTCACCAGGTGAGGCGGACGCGAGCGACGCCTTGACTGAGCGGAGCGATCCGGGCGAACGCCTCGTCGCTGAGGTCGATGATCCGGCCGCCGAACGGTCCACGGTCGTTGATCACCACCTGCACGGTCCTGCCGTTGGCGACGTTCGTGACGGTGACGACCGTACCGTACGCCAGCCACGGGTGAGCGGCCGTGAGCCCGTCCCCCGGCGCGAACGAGTACCAGCTCGCCTCGCCGACCTGGGTGCCGCCGTCGGTCGAGGTCCGCTCGGTATCGAGGTCCCGGCGTCCGACCTCCCGCTCCTCCGCGACGGCGGTCTGGACCACCGAGCGATCGAGCAGGTGCCGCGAAGCGATCTCGCCGTCGACGACCTTGACCCGGTACGTCTCCTCCATCACGCCGTTGCGACCCTGCTCCGTGACGCGCTTCTGTCCCGGCCGGAGGTCGTCGGTATAGGTCGTGTGCGTCGTGAACGGGATCGGCACGTCGACGACGCGCGTCCGGTACTCGATCGACACGACACGCACGACGTCGTCGTGGTGAAGGGGGGCTCTGGGTGACGGAAGGACACGGTCGTTGCGGTCAGGCTCGATCCCCATGGCCGAGAGGAGTTCGCCGACCGTGGCCGCGTTCGTGAGGACGTCGTGGTCCTTCCCCAGTACCACGACGACCGCTGCGGTCACGTCCGGCCGCCCGACCGGCTCTCCCGCGGAGAACCAGTCCTCGGTGGCGCGGGCCGCGAGCAACGTCGCGGAACCGTCCACACCTTCCATCACCCAGGCCCCCACACCCGTGGGCGCCGCCGTCGAACCCGACGGGATCGACGGCTGCACGCCGGTCGGAACCGGCGCGAAGTACCGGTGGTCGACGACCACCGTCATCCCGTCGGCGAGCGGGGTCGCCTCCGGCGGAACGACGAGCCCTCGCTCGCCGACCACGATGTCGTGGGACTCGAGCAGCTCGCCGACGCTCGAGCTCATCGTGCGCACCGGGGTGGGCTCCCCCTCGATGACGAGGGTGACGGTCTTCTGGACCGCGAAGTAGCCGCCGACGACGAACAGCGCCGAAGCGGCGAGCGTGACGTTCGCCATCGCCTTTCGAGCCCACAACCGCCGGACCCGTGAGGGTCGAACCGGCATCAGCCTTCCTCCTGTCGGAAGAAGGCTCCGGGGGGAAGCGGCTCACGCCGACCGAAGCCTCCAAGCGCACGGGTCGCGAACCTACCAAACCCTCAACCCTTACTGCAAACTTCAGGACGCGCCCTCGGCGCGCCGAGGATCGGGCTCAGCGGAGCCGCGGGAACGCCGCTCGGGCGTTCACCACGGTGGCGTCGCGGACGGTCTCGAAGCTCTCGCCCCGGGCCTCCGCCACGGCGACGATCGCGTCGATGACGTTCGCCGGCGCGTTGTCGCGTCCACGGAGCCGCTGCGGCGCGAGGAACGGGCTGTCCGTCTCCACGAGGACGCGGTCGAGCGGCACCGCGGCCGCCGCGTCGCGGATGTGCCCGTTCCTCGGGTACGTGATGTTCCCCGCGAACGACAGGAACCAGCCGCGGGCGACGCACTCGCGCGCGATATCCACATCGCCCGTGAAGCAGTGGAGAACGACCGGGGGCGAACCCTCATCGAGGACTCGAAGGATCGCGTCCCACGCATCCCGGACGTGGACGACGAGCGGGAGGCCCACCTCGCGCGCGAGCCCCATCTGCGCGCGAAGCGTCCGCTCCTGATCCTCGACCGGCGAACGCATCCGGAAAAAGTCGAGCCCGCACTCTCCGACGGCAACCGCCTGCGGGTTCGCGACCAGCTCCTCGATCGCCGCACCCGCCGCGCCATCGAACCGCGACGCGTCGTGGGGGTGCATCCCGGCGGTCGCGAACACGCCGCGGAACGACTCGGCGATGGCGATCGCCCGGCGGCTCGAGTCGGGGTCGATCCCCGGAACCACGACGGTGCCGACACCCGCCTCCCGTGCCTCGTCGAGGACCTCGCCGGGGTCGCGGTCGAGCAGGAACAGGTGGCAGTGGGTGTCGACCGCTCCGGGCTGCACCGTCGGTTCAGGGTCCGAGACGTCCATCCGTCAGCGCGACGCGACGGTCTCGACCTGGACTCGACGAGCCCGGCGGTCTCGGACGCGGACGGGAACCACCGCCGCCGACGGGACTCCAGCACGAGTCGAGGAGCGGGGTCGCACGTGAAACGCGTTCGCGCGAACGCTCACTCAGGACTCGAGGCGCGGGAAGAGCGCCTCGCCCTTCTGCGTCCTCGTGCCAGGAGGGAGCCCGCCCCAGGAGGCGGCCTCGGGCAGACGCTGAGCGTCCAGAGCCTCGGCGATCCCGAGCTGCGTCCACAGCCGCTCGGCGGCGGCCGGCATCACCGGCGACAGCAGCACGGCGAGGATCCGCAGGGTCTCGGCCGCCGCGTACAGGACCGACGCGAGCTCGTCGCGTCGGCTCTCGTCCTTCGCGGCCTTCCAGGGCTCGCGCTCGACGAGATAGCCGTTCGCGCGGGCGACGATGTCCCACGCGGCGGCGACCGCGTGGCTGAGCGCGACCTCGTCCATCGCGCGATCCATACGCGAGACCGCGTCTGCCGCGACCTTCGGCAGATCGCCCTCGGCGCCGTCGCCCGTCGGCTCGGGCACGACGCCCCCGAAGTTCGACCCGAGCATCGCGAGGACCCGGCTGGCGAGGTTCCCGAGACCGTTCGCGAGGTCGGCGTTGTGCCGGTCGACCATCGACTCCCACGAGAAGTTCCCGTCCTGCCCGAACTGGATCTCCCGCAGGAAGTAGTAGCGGTACGAGTCCGCGCCGAAGTGGTCGATCAGCTCGAACGGGTGGATCCCGGTCGCGTTCGTCTTCGACATCTTCTGACCGCCGACCGTGAGGTACCCGTGCGCCCACACCTGCGTCGGTGGCTCGAGGCCCGCGGCCATCAGCATCGCCGGCCAGTACACGGCGTGGAACCGGACGATGTCCTTGCCGACGACGTGGATGTCCGCCGGCCACATCTCGGAGAAGCGCCCATCGTCGACGCCGTAGCCGGCGGCCGTGATGTAGTTCGTCAGCGCGTCGAACCAGACGTAGCAGACGTGCTCCGGATCCCAGGGCAGCGAGATCCCCCAGTCGAAGTTCGTGCGGCTGATCGAGAAGTCCCGAAGGCCCGTCCGGATCAGGCTGAGGATCTCGTTGCGGCGGGTCTCCGGCTCGATCGCGGTCGGGGTGCGCTCGTAGTGCTCGAGGAGCCGGTCCCCGTACGCCGACAGCCGGAAGAAGTAGTTCTCCTCGGACAGGCGCTCGACGGGCCTGGCATGGACCGGGCAGAGGCCGTCCACGAGCTCGTCCTCCGTGTAGTAGGCCTCGCAGGACACGCAGTAGAGGCCTTCATACGTCCCGAGGTAGATGTCGTCACGGCCGTTCCCGTGGATCGCGCCGAGCAGCCGCCGGACGGCCTCGGCGTGACGCGGCTCTGTGGTCCGGATGTAGTCGTCGTAGGCGATCTCGAGGCGCGACCAGACCTCCCGCCACTTCGGCTCCATGTCGTCGACCCACGCCTGCGGGCTCACGCCCGCTTCCTCCGCGGCGCGTTGGAGCTTCAGCCCGTGGTCGTCGGTCCCGGTGAGGTGGAACACGCGCTCGCCCCGGAGCCGGTGATACCGAGCGATGAAGTCCGCTGCGACCGACGTGTACCCATGGCCGATGTGCGGCACGTCGTTCGGGTAGTAGATCGGCGTCGTGAGGTAGAAGACGTCGCGGCCCATGGGCCGCCCATCGTACGGCAGGCCTCCGCGCCTACGGCCCCGCGATCAGCGCGTCGTAGATCCGATTGGCGTTCGCGTGGTGGCGGCGGGCCACGGTCGTCGCCGCCTCGCGTTTGCGAGCGCCGCCGTCCACGAGGGCCCGCGCCTCGCCGACGAGCTCCTCCAGCGGAACGGTCACCTCGGGGCGTCCCTCGACCACGATGACGATCTCGCCCTTCGGCGGCCTGTCGCCGAGCCGCGCGAGGACGTCGGTCGGGGTGCCGCGCACGATCTCCTCATGGAGCTTGGTCAACTCGCGGCAGAGCGCGACGCGACGATCGCCGAGCTCTTCGGAGAGCGATCGCAGCAGTGCCGCGATCCGCGCCGGCGACTCGAACAGGACGATCGTGCGCTCCTCCTCGGCGAGGGCGCGGAGCCGTTCGCGCCGCTCACCGCCCTTCTTCGGGAGGAACCCCTCGAACACGAACCGGTCGGTCGGAAGGCCCGAGACGGCGAGCGCGGCCGTCACCGCCGACGGCCCCGGGATCACGACGACCTCGATGCCCTCCGCCGCGCACGCGCGGACGATCCGGTAGCCGGGATCGGAGACGAGCGGCATGCCGGCGTCGGAGACGAGCGCGACGTCGCGACCCGCGCGGAGCGACGCGAGCAGCAGCTCGGTGCGCTCGCGCTCGTTGCCCTCGAAGACCGAGACCATCGGTCGGTCAGCGCCGAGATGCGCGAGGAGCCGTCCCGTCCGACGCGTGTCCTCGGCGGCGACGAGGTCGACGCTCGCGAGCGTCGCGCCCGCGCGTTCGCTCAGATCGCCGAGGTTGCCGATCGGCGTCCCGACGACGAACAGGCGTCCGCTCACGCGAGCCATCGTCGCACGGCCCACGGGGGCGTCGAGGAGGGGGCGCTAGCATCCCGTGGATGCCGACGCCGCGCGCCGGGGAGGAGAAGGACTATTCGGGGACGCCCCTGCCGAGGAAGCTCGGGATCCGCGAGGGATCGCGCGTCACCCTGATCGGCGCTCCTCGCGGGTTCTCGCTCGACCCGGCTCCGCGGGGAGCGGTCGTCGGTCCGCGGCTGCGGGCGGACCTCGACGTCGCGCTGTTGTTCGTGACCCGAAGGGCCGATCTGGAGCGACGGTTCGCGGACCTGGCCCGAGGTCTCGCGCCGGACGGGCGGCTCTGGGTGGCGTGGCCGAAGAAGGCGGCCGGCGTGGAGACGGACCTGACGTTCGCGATCGTTCAACGCCACGGGCTCGACGCGGGGCTCGTGGACAACAAGTCCGCGTCGATCGACGACGTGTTCCAGGGGCTCCAGTTCGTGATCCGCGTGGCCGACCGGCCGCGACGGTGACGGCCGGCGGGTGAGCGGTCGGTAGCATCGCTCGATGCCCGCGATCGTCCGTGCTTTGAAGCGACCCGTCGTCGCGATCCTCGCCGTCGGGATCCTCGCGGGGGTCCTCCGGTTCCACGATCTCGGGTTCCCGGAGCGGCGCGTGTTCGACGAGTACTACTACCCGAAGTCCGCGTGCATCCTCCTCGGCTACTCGAACGAGCGATGCGACATCAACAGCTCGGACGAGCGGTTCTGGCGCGAGGACAAGCTCGACACCGGGGCGTGGGTCCATCCCCCGGTCGGCAAGTGGATGATCGCGGTGGGCGAGCTGCTGTTCGGGACGGAGTCGTTCGGCTGGCGGGTGTCCGCGGCGGCGGCGGGGACGCTGATCGTCGTGATGCTCGCGGTGATGATCCAGCTGCTGTTCGGGAGCGTCCTGTGGACGCTCGTCGGCGGCCTCCTCATCGCGCTCGAGAACCTGTCGTTCGTCCAGTCGCGGGTCGCGACGCTCGACGTGTTCGTCGCGTTCTGGATCGTCGCGGCCTTCCTCCTGCTGCTGCTCGATCGACGGTGGATCGACCGGCGTCAGACGGCTCCGACCTCGCCTGCACCCTCGACGGACGGGGATGTCGCGCCGAGACGCCCGCGCGTGCGGGCGCCGCTGTGGCGGCCGTGGCGGTTCGCGGCCGGGGTCGCGATCGGCGGCGCGGTCGCGACGAAATGGTCGGGGCTCGCCGCGCTGTTCGGGCTCGTCCTGGTGTCGCTGGTGTGGGAGATCACGAGACGCCGCCGAGCCGGGATCGAGCGACCGGCGCTCGACGCGATCCCGGCGGAGGGGTTCGGGCTCGTCCTCGCGTTCCTCGTCGTCCCCGCGGGGGTCTACGTCGTCTCCTACACCGCGTGGTTCGCGCACTTCGGGTGGAACCTGGGGACGTGGGCGGAGATGCAGGGCGCGATCGCCACGTACCACGAGAACCTGCGGACGCTCGACCCGGCGACGGGGGAACCCGTCCATCCGTACCTGTCCGAGGCGTGGCAGTGGTTGCTGCTGTGGCGTCCGACGTTCTACTTCGGCATCTACGGCGACGACGTCCGGCGCGTGATCTACGCGAATGGGAACCCCGCGATCTTCTGGGCGTCGCTCCTCGCGATCCCGTACGTGACGTTCGCCTGGTGGCGCTCGCGCGACTGGCGAGCCGGCTTCATCGTCGTCGCGATCGCGTCGCAGTTCCTGCCGTGGCTGCTGATCCCGCGGCCGCAGTTCTTCTTCTACGTCACTCCGATCGCGCCGTTCCTCGTCCTCGCGAACGTGTACGCGCTCCGGCGGCTATCCGAGATCCGGTTCTCGAGCATGCCTCCCGTCGGGCGCGAGCCGCGGTGGGTGCACCCGTACCGGCCGCTGGCGGCCGGCTTCGTGATCGTGGCGGTCGCGCTGTTCGTATGGTTCTGGCCGACGATGACCGCGGGGACGCTCACGACCGCGGAATTCGCCCAGCGGTCGTGGTTCCCGACGTGGACGTGACGGCTCCGGACTGACCGTGGGTACGGCGGCGTGACGGCTGTCCGCCTCGCGACGGCTACCATCCGCGCCACATGGCGACGACCGAGGACGTCTGGGTCGAGATGCCGGACGGCGTCCGGCTCGCCGCCACGATGTACCTGCCGGAGGGCGACGGGCCGTGGCCGTCGCTGCTCGAGGCGCTCCCCTACCGCAAGGACGACGTCACCGGGACCGACGGGTACCGCGAGGAGTACCACCGGTTCGCGGACGAGTTCGGGTACGCGACGTGCCGGCTCGACGTCCGCGGGACCGGATCGTCGGAAGGGTTCGCGCGGGACGAGTACACCGAGGAGGAGCTCGACGACCTCACGCGCGTGATCGCGTGGCTCGCCGACCGACCGTGGTCGAACGGCAACGTCGGGATGTACGGCACGTCGTGGTCGGGATTCAACTCGCTCCAGACCGCGATGCGTCGCCCGCCCGCGCTCAAGGCCATCTGCTCGATCTTCGCGAGCGACGATCGCTACGCGGACGACGTCCACTACTTCGGCGGCGCCTTCAAGCAGCTCGACGCGACGGACTACCCCGCCTACATGGACGCGAGCAACACGCTGCCGCCCGTGCCGCGGATCGCCGGCGAGAAATGGCGCGAACGCTGGCGCGAGCGGTTCGAGGCGTACGAGCCGTGGCAGCTCACCTGGATGTCGCACCAGACCTACGACGACTACTGGAAGCGCGGTTCGCTCCGCGAGGACTACGCCGCGATCGAGGCGGCGACGATGCTCGTGACCGGATGGGCGGACGGCTACACCAACATCGCGCTGCGGGGGTTCGAGGCGCTGCGGTGCCCGAAGCGCCTGCTCGCGGGACCGTGGGCGCACGCGTCGACCGAGACCTCGGTCCCCGGACCCAACGTCGACCTCGTCCCCGAGATGGTCCGGTGGTGGGACCGGTGGCTCAAGGACGAGGACAACGGCGTCGACCGCGATCCACCGATCGTCGTCTTCGTGCGGAGGCCTTCGCCCACCGAGCCCGACCTGGCCGCCTACCGCGGCGAGTGGCGGTTCGAGCCCGGGTGGCCGCTCGAGCGGTCGGAGGAGCGAACGATCTCGCTCGCCGAGGCGAGCGGACCGCCCGGCGCCGGGCCGGACGAGCTCGAGATCCGCGGGGACGTCGGGTGGACGGCGTGGATCAGCTGCGCGGGCGGGATGCCGTGGGGCCTGCCCACCGACCAGCGCCCCGACGAGGCGTACTCCCTCGTCTACGACTGGGGCCCGCTCGAGGAGGAGCTCGAGATCCTCGGGCATCCGCGCGTGTCGATCTCCCTCCGATCGAGCGTCTCCGTCGCCTACCTGTCGGCCAAGCTCTGCGACGTCCATCCCGACGGGACGTCGCAGCTCGTGACGCGCGGACTTCTGAACCTGACGCACCGCGCCTCGCGCGAGGATCCGTCGCCGCTCACGCCCGGCGAGACCGTCGAGATCACGCTCGAGCTCGAGGTCACGTCGTTCGTCTTCGAGCCCGGCCATCGGATCCGCCTCGATCTCGCGGGCGCCGACTGGCCGAACGCCTGGGCGCCGCCGCTCGCCGGCACGCTGACGGTGGACCGCGCGTCCTCGACGATGACGCTGCCCGTCCTCGAGGGGCCCTCCCCCGTCGACGGCGTCCCGTCCCTGCCGCCGCCGAGGAAGCCCCCGACGCCGGACGCATCCTCGCGGGGCAACCCGCTCGACGGCGTGACGTGGCGGATCGACCGGGACGTCCTGCGACGCGAGACGCGGGCGGAGGCGCGCTACGGCGGGACGACCGCGGCGCAGACGGCTTCTCCGCCGATCAGGCAGTGGTACGGCGGGATCGTGGGCGTCTCGACGCGCGACCCGGGGCAGACGTTCGTCGACGCCGGCGCCGAGTACGAGATCCACTACCCGGAGGCGATCGTCCGGACGGTGGCACGCACCGCGATCCGCGGCGACGCCGAGGCCTACGACGTGATGATCGAGATCACCGCGAGCGAGGAAGGCGGCGAGCGTTGGGAGCGGCGATGGGAACGCCGCATCCCGCGACACCTGCAGTAGCGCCGGGGCGCCGACCGGATCACCCGTCGACGGCGTGACGGCGACTTGGGCAAGGCCGCCGTTGGGAAGGAACGCGTCAGAACCCCGGGAGGTGCTCCCGGAACGCGATGAAGCCGATGCCGGCGGCGACGTCGAGCAGCACGTGGGCGATCACGACCGGCCACGCCCGACGCGTCCGCGAGAACACGAACGCGAAGATCAGTCCCATCGCCAGGTTGCCGAGGAACCCACCCCAGCCTTGGTACAGGTGGTACGACGCGCGCAGCAGCGCGCTGGCGCCGATCGCCGCCGGCTCCGACACGCCGACCTGTCGCAGGCGCGTGACGAGGTACGCGACGACGACGATCTCCTCGAGCAGCCCCGCCTCGATCGCCCGCGCGATCAGGACCGGGACGGTCCACCAGTGTCCGAGCGGCGGGACGGGGATCACGAACCGGTTCACGTCGAGCGCCACCGCGGCCAGGTAGACGAGGATCCCGCCGATCCCGATCACGACGAACAGGGCGAACCCGCGGGCGACGTCGACCCGCGGCCGGTCCCATCGCAGGCCGATCGACGACGTCCCCCCGTCGCTCCGGCGCACCAGGTACGCGACGAGCCACACGGGCGCGAGCCCGAACGCGATCCCGAGGAGCTGTCGGAGCACGCTCGGTGATTGCGAGACGGAGACGACGCGCACGCCGCTGATCGGCGCCTCGAACAGCGTGAGGATCGAGGAGATCGCGCTCGCGAGCACCGTGAGCGAGAGCACGATCAGCAGCTCCTCGGCGAGCGTCCGCCTCGGCAACGGCGGCGCCCACGTCCGCTCGTCGGTGCGCATGCGGACCAGCGTACGTAGCATCACCGCGATGGGGAGCGGGTTCTCGTTCGAGACGGTGAACGCCGAGGATTACGACGATCTCCGCCCCGACTACGCGCCGGAGGCCGTCGCGTGGGTCGCCGAACGCGCCGAGCTCCGCCCGGGCTCGCTCGTCGTGGACCTCGCCGCCGGAACCGGACAGCTCAGCCGGCGGTTCGCGCTCCTCGGCGCCGACGTGCTCGCCGTCGAGCCGGCGACGAACATGCGCGCGACGCTCGCCGAGCGTCTGCCGTCGGTGCGCGTCACCGACGGACGCGCGGAGTCGATCCCGCTCGACGACGGGGCGGCCGAGGCCGTGGTGATCGGCAACGCCTTCCATCACTTCGACGCAGACTCGGCGTACGTCGAGATCCGTCGTGTGCTGCGTCCGAACGGTGCCCTCGCACTGTTCTGGGCAAGGCCGCTCGAGGGGGAGCAGTGGGAGCGGTATCCGGCGCTCCGCGAGATCGACGCGGCGGTCGAGCGGTCGCGCGCCGCGAACGCGATCGCGATCGCGATCGCGAGCGCGTACCGATCGTGGGCGACACCGCCGGGACCCGGCGACGGGTACACCGACGCCGAACGCCGCGAGTTCCGCACGACGCACACCGTGCCGTCGGCGCGGCTGGCCGACCTCTACGCGACCTCGAGCGACGTGGCCTCGATCGCCGCTCAGGAACGATCGACGGTGCTCGCCCGCGTCCGCGAGCTCGCCGCCGATCTCCCGGACGTCCTCGACCTCCCGGGACGCAGCGTCGTGGACCTTCGCTTCCGGGACTAGACTCCGCCGCCGTGGCTCGCGACGTCGCGGATCTCGTGATCGTCGGCGCCGGCACCATCGGCGGCTGGGCGTCGTGGTTCGCGAGACGCAACGGCGCCAAGCGCGTCGTGGTGCTCGAGCGCGATCTCGTCGGCCAGGGCGCGAGCAGCCGCGCCGCCGGTGTCGTCCGCGCGCAGGGTGGCACGCCGCAGACGGTGGCGCTCGGGCGCTGGTCCATCGACTTCTATCGGCGGCAACGCGAGCTCCTCGGCACCGATTCCGGCTTCCGCGAGCTCGGCTACCTGATCCTCGCGGTGACGAAACGCGACGAGCGCGCCGGCCGCGAGCGCGTCGCGATGCAGCGCGACGCCGGGCTCGACGTCCGGTGGGTGAACGCCGAGGAGGCGGTCGCCCTCAATCCGACGCTGGCGCTCGACGGTCACCGCGGCGGCTCGTACGCGGCCACCGACGGGAGCATCGACCCGCCGCGCAACGTCCGCGCGTACTCGCTCGCGATGCAGCGTGCCAAGGTCGACGTCCGCGAACGAACGTCGTTCATCGGGGTGAGGGCGACGAAGTCCGGCCGCGTCACCGCCGTCGAGACGAGCGGCGGCACGATCGCGACCGAGCGCGTGATCCTCACCGGCGGCCCCGACCTTCGCGCCGTCGGCGCGCTCGTCCGCACGCGCATCCCCGCCGGCGGCGCCCGCCACCAGGTCGTCGTCAGCGAACCGAGCGACGCGTTCGACGTCGATCGCCTCCCCATGGTCTTCGACCTCACCGCCGGCCTCTACTGGCGCCTCGAAGAAGGCGGCCTCGTCTGGGGCATGAGCAACCCCGACGAACCACCCGGGAGAGCACGCGAGATCGACTGGCCCTACCTCAAGAAGATGCAACGGAGGCTCGCGAGACTCGTCCCCGTCACCGCTGGCCTCGGCATCCGGAAGGCCTGGGCCGCAACGATCGACTACACCCCCGACCATCTCCCCATCCTCGGCCCCGCGCTCGACCCCGACGGCGCCGAGATCCGAGGGACGACGGTCGCGTCGGCAGGCGGCCACGGCATGATGTGGGGCCCCGCCCTGGCCAAGATCGCCGCGGATCTCGCGGTGAAGGGCTCGACGAAGGTCACCGACGTGAGCGATTTCGCCCTCGACCGCTTCGACGAACACGGCACGTCACGCTCCTACGACCCCGTCGCCCTCCCGTTCCCGCCGGACGTCACCGACGAGGACGAGGCACACCGATAACAGCGGGCCCGCCGGTCCGGAGCGCAGCTTCGTGTTCCTGGCGACAAGCGGAGGGCCGGCGGGCCCGCTACCCGTGCAACCCAACGTCGACGAGGATGAGCTCGCTCGTCGCTGACGCGACGATGTCGATCGACGTCTCGTCCGTGATCTGTGCGGCGTCGCCGGTCGACATCGCTTCGGCGTTCACCGTCGCGGTCCCGTCGATCACGTACAGGTAGACGCCGCGTCCGGGAGTGAGCGCGAGCGACACGCCGGCACCCGCATCGAGGTGCGAGACGTAGACGTGGGCGTCCTGGTGGACGAGGACGGCGTTGCCGCCGCCGCCGCTGATGACCTGCAGGAGTGTGTCGGTCCGATCCTCGGTGGTGAAGATCTTCTGTTCGACCTCGGGGTCGAGGCCTCGCTCGTCGGGCAGGATCCAGAGCTGGATGAAGCGCATCGGCTCGCTCTCCGAGGCGTTCTGCTCGGAGTGGTGGGCGCCGCGGCCGAGGGTCATGCGTTGGACGGACCCGGCGGGCAGCGGCCCGGGTGCGCCGCCGACGTCGTCCTGGTGTCGGAAGGAGCCTTCGACGACGTAGGTGAGCCCCTCGATGTCGCGGTGGGGATGCATCGGCCAGATCGCGCCCGGGACCAGCCGGTCGTCGTTGAACACGCGGAGCGAGCCGAACGAGGTGTACTCGGGGTCGCGGTAGGTGTCGAAGGAGTAGTGCCAGCGGGCGCGGAACCACCCACCGTCGATGTCCGGGATCTCGGCGTCGCGGCGGATCTTGAGCGTCACCGCGCTCCGATCCGCACGGTGAGGGCCGTTCCCGTCGTCAGAGCTGGAGGACCGGGCAGGTGAGCGTCCTGGTCACACCGTCGACCGACTGGATCGGCATCACGATCGACTTGGCGAGCTCGTCGAGGTCCGCGGCCTCGCCCCTCGCGATCACGTCGTACGGGCCGGTGACCCCGTCGACCTGGACGATGCCGCCGATCGCGGAGAGCTCCCGCGTCACGTGGCTGGCCCTTCCGACCTCGGTCTGGATCAGGATGTACGCACTGACCACGTGAACCCCCTCGTGCGCCGAAACGCCATCCTACGCGAGCCCTCCGAGTGGCGCGAACCGACGGATCACAGCACCGGCGCGACCTCGGGCTGCGGATGGGCGACTGCCGGGTCGGACAGCGCGATCCACGCGCCGACGCCGCCGGCGAGCGCGAGGAGCGAGGCACCGACGTACAGCGTGACGTCGCCGAACGACTCGAAGATGAACCCGCCGACCCCGGCGCCGACGATCGGCGAGACGCCGAACCCGACCGTCGAGACCATCGACTGGCCCGTCGAGTACAGGTTCGGCGGCAGGATGCGTCCGACCACGACGACGGAGGTCGTGAACAGCAGCGCGAACCCCATCCCCTCGAAGACCGTGAGCAGCGACACGATCGTCGGGTCCTCGATCACGCCCCACAGCAGGAAGCCGAGCGCATAGATGCCGCATCCGAGCACGTAGACCTTGCGGAGGCCCCACGAGCGATGGATCCGCGAGGTCCATCGCATCATCGGAACCTCGACGAGGCCGCCGAGGGCGGTCCCGATCCCGACGAGCAACGGCCCGCCGCCCTCGCTGTCGATCTTGAGCGCGTAGAAGTTCCACGCCGCGTTGAACCCCGTCCAGACGAGGAAAACCGCGATCAGGAACTGCCAGAACCTCGGTGCCGCGCGGAACGCCGCCCCGACCGCGCCGAGCCGGCCGTGCTCCTCGAGCCGCGTCGGACGATCCGGCGCGACCGTGGCCGACCACGCGAGGATCGCGAGGCTCCCGACGCCGTAGACGACCATCGTCCACTCGGTCCCGCTCACCTCGAGGAACGCGCCGATCGCGAAGCACGACACGCCGTAGCTCAGGCTCTCCCAAGCTCGGATCCGGCCGTAATCGCTCATCCGCTCTTCGCCCAGATGCGTGAGTGCGATCGCGTCGATGTTCGGTCCGGTCGTCGTGCTGAACCCCGCGAACACGACCGCCGCGACCAAGATCGGGACGTACCCCTCGACGAGGAACAACGCGATCGCCGCGACCGTCGCTCCGAGCGCGCCGATCCGCAGCACGCTCCGCCGGCCGAGGGTCGTGTCGGCGACGTGGCCCCACACCGGGTTGGCGGCGATGCGCGCGAGCGCCATCGCGGCGATCACGATGCCGATCCGTCCGGGCGTCAGACCGCGATCGGAGAGGAAGAGCGCGAGGAACGGGAAGAAGCTCGCGACCGCGACGCCGAACAGGACGAACAGGAACTTGACGGACGTTTCGGGCGCGACCGTCCGGTGGCTGATCGACATGAGGGGCGACGGTAGCAGTGGGGCGACCCCCGCCATCCCGAGTGCGTCCGCGAGGGCGTACAGCCGGAGCTCGCGGAGCCTCGGTCAGTCCTCATCGGCGACGCGGCCGGCGCGAACGGTCTCGACGTCGGTCACGCCGGCAGGATCTCGGCTCGGCGACAGAGCTGCTCGGCGCGATGGGGATCGAGGCGACCGGCCCCAGGGGACTCCGCGTTGGCGGCCGCTGCGCCGAGCGCGAGCGCGATCGCCGCACGCATCGTGTCACCGCGGTCGAGCGCGTGCACGAGCGCACCGAGGAACGCGTCGCCGCTGCCGACGGGATACGGACCTCGTTCATAGAGGCGGCCGTGCGCGACCGACCCGTCGGGCTCGGTGACGAACGCGCCGTCGGCGCCGAGCGTCACGATCGCCGTGGCGCCGGCGTCGAGCCGGTCACGGATCTGCCTCGCCGCCGCGGCGCCGTCCTCGACGTCGACGATGTCTTGGCCGAGCAGCCATGCGGCCTCCTCCGCGTTCACCTTGACGATGTCCGGGCGCGAAGCCACCCCTGCAGCGAGCGCACCCTCCCGAGCGTCGAGCGCAACCCCGACGCCGGCGTCGCGAGCCAACCGGACCAGCCGGGCGTACCCGTCCTCGGGTGCTCCGACGGGAAGGTTCCCGCTCATCGTCATCCACGTCGCGCCGCCGAGCGACCGGCGGACGACGTCCTCGAGCCGGATCCAGCCGCCGGGTCCGATGTCGTCCCCGCGCTCGTAGAACTCGGTCAGCCCGCCGGTCGCGCGGTCCGCGACCGAGAGCGACGAGCGCGTCTCGCCGTCCGCCCAGGCGAAGGCCGCGGGAACGCCCTCCGCGGCGAGCG
>DASPIF010000086.1:0-5611 GCA_035629255.1 Actinomycetota bacterium
TCGAGGAGCTGAGCCGCGTGCAGGCGGGGCTCGCGCTCGCGCCGGCGGTGAGCAAGCTCGGCGTGATCCCGCTGGTGCTCGCCGGGACCGAGGAGCAGCGAGAGCAGATGATCGGCGGCATCGTCCGCGGCGAGATCCTGATGTCGTACGCGCTGACCGAGCCCGGGGCCGGGAGCGACGCCGGGGCGCTGTCCACGCGGTACGAGCGCACCGACGACGGCTTCGTCCTGAACGGCACGAAGCGGTTCATCACGGGCGCGGGCGTCTCGCACGCGTACGTCGTGTTCGCGACGCGCGACCCGGCGGAGCGGACGAGCGGCATCAGCGCCTTCCTCGTGATGAAGGACGATCCGGGTGTGGGGTTCGGGCGCAAGGAGGACAAGATGGGGATCCGCGGCTCCCCGACGCGCGAAGTGATCCTCACCGACGCGCGGATCCCGGCCGACCGCTTGATCGGGCAGGAGGGCGAGGGCTTCAAGACCGCGCTCAAGACGCTCGACCACTCGCGGCCGCTCATCGGGGCGCAGGCGCTCGGGATCGCGCAGGGCGCATTCGACTTCGCCGCGCGATACGCGACCGAGCGTCAGCAGTTCGGCAAGGCGATCGGCGAGTTCCAGGGCGTCTCGTTCATGCTCGCCGACATGGCGATGCAGCTCGAGGCCGCTCGGATGCTCGTCTACAAGGCCCTGGCGCTCTGCGACGCGGGCGATCCGCGGATGACGTACTTCTCGAGCGTCGCGAAGTGCTTCGCGAGCGACGCGGCGATGAAGATCACGACCGACGCGGTCCAGGTCCTCGGCGGCTACGGCTACGTCCGCGAATATCCGGTCGAGCGCCTGATGCGCGACGCGAAGATCACCCAGATCTACGAGGGCACGAACCAGATCCAGCGCGTCGTGATCGCGCGAGAGGTCCTCAAGGCGATCTCGTAGGTCCGTCCGGAACCCGGCTAGGAGGCGATCTCGAGGCCGGGGACACCGCCGGTCCCGAACGCCATGTCGAGCAGGCGTTTCGCGGATCGAGAGGGCCGCCGGAGCACGAGGGGGTGCCCCTCGGGACGCTCGAGCGCCATGCGGATCAAGGTCCGCAGCCCGCTGCTGTCGATGAAGGTCAGGCGCTCGATGTCGAGCACGAGGTCGCCCTCGCCGTCGCCGTCCGCGACCTCGTCGAGCCGCGCGGCGGTGACGAGGTCGAGCTCGCCCTGGAGGACGTAAACGCCCGATCCCTCACCGGGCGAGATCTCGAGCGTCACGTACGTCCCCCCTTCCGACCCGTCGACGGTATGCCGTGGCCGGCCATGGGCGCAACTCGGCCGCACGGAAGGGTCGAGCGGCCCGGACCGCGTCGCCACGGTCCGGGCCGCTCGAGGGGCCTCGGGGGCCCGTGTCAGGACCCGGGCCCGCCGGTCGCGGCGAGCCGGTCCGCCACCACGTCGCGGCGGTGGCCGTTCGCGATCGATCCGAAGATCGACAGCTCGTTGTCGTCGTCGCCGTCATCGGCGGCGATCAGCGCCTTCGCGAGCGCGATCGCCCGCTCGTCGCTGGCGTCGCGGACCCGCTCGGCCGCCCGTTCGTCGATCGAGCGCTTCGGCGCGCGATCCTCGCGCGTCAGCGGCAGGACGTTGTCCTCGCGTCCGTCGGGATCGTCGTCGCCCGTCGTGGTCGCGAACGTCGGCAGGAACAGGCTGAACGAGGCGCCACCGCCCGGTCGCGGCTCGACCCATGCGCGTCCGCCCTGCAACGTCGCGAACCTCGCCAGGAGCGAGAGCCCCGTCGCCCCCCTCGGCTTGCGCCGTGCGACGGGACCCTGCTCCGACGACGCCGCGAACATCGCGCCGCGCAGCCCGGCCGGGATCTCGGGGCCGGTGTCCTGGACCGAGATCGTTGCGCCGTCGGCACCCTCGGAGAGCTTCACCCACACCGGGTTCCCCGGCGTGGTGCGGCGTCCCGCGTTGGCGAGCAGCATCTCGATCATCTGCTCGACGAGCGCGCGGTCGATCTCCATCGCGATGTGCTCGGTCTCGAAGACCACGTCGCGGTCCTGGACGTCGGGCGACTCCTCGACCACGCGACGAACGAGCGCCTCGAGGTCGGTGCGACGCAGGTTCGGCTCGAACGAACCGGTCGCGATCTTCTCGATGTCTGTCATCTCGCCGACCAGGCGGTCGAGCTTCCGCGCGTTCGCCGCGAGCTGCCTGACCATGTCGGCGCCCTCGTCCGACCGCGGGTCGGCGTGCTTCAGGGCGAGCGTGAGGCCCATGATCGAGGTGAGCGGCCGACGGACCTCGCCGGCGATCGCCTCGTGCAGCGCCATCCGTTCGTCGTCGAGGACGAGCGTGACCTCCGGCGTCGCCTCGGCTTCGTGGACGCGATCCTCGAGTTCGGCGACCTGCTCCTCCAGCAGCCGCGAACGCTCGATCGCGATCTGGAGTCGCTGTTCGGTCCGGCGGTTCCGCTCGTCGGCCTCGGTCTGACCCTCGCGAGCCGTCCGGACCATCTCGAGCAGCTCGGCGTTCTTCGTCGCGCCCTGCTCGACCTGTTCCTCGGCCACGCGCCAGCGCGCCTCCGCGTCGTGCACCCGCGACTCGGCGTCGATCAGGCGCTGCGCAGCCTGACCGAGCTCGTCCGCGGCCTGCGAGATCTGCAACCCGACGACCGAGATCGTCCGGGCGAGCGTCTCGTTCGTCGTGTCGGTTCGCTTCTCCGTCATCTCACTCACCTCCGTGTCGCGGGTGTCGTCACGCTCGACCCGTTGCGGATCACGACCGGGTGATCGAGCGCGTCCTCGTCCTCGATCTCGATCGCGTCGTTGTCGAACTCGCGCAGCGCCTCCGTGAGCATCGCCATGTGGAAGCGCGACCTCGTGCGCTCGAGCTCGGTCTCGACCCGGTCCAGCTCGCGGGCGAGCGCAGCCGCGGCGTTCTCGGCCGTCTCGAGCCGGAGCCTCAGCTCGGCGATCTCCGTATCGCCCGGCGCGGACGTCGCGATCGTGCGACGGAGCTCCTCGAGCTCGCGGTGCCGCAGCGTCATCCGCTCGCGGAGCGACTCGTTCTCGATCTCGGCCGCGTGCAGGCGCTCCGAGGTCTCTCGGATCTGGGTCCGGAGCGTCTCCAGCTCTCGTTGCGCGGTTGCCTTGTGCGTCTGTTCCACGGTGAGCCTCCCTTCGAGGTCCCTGAGATGCCCGAGGGCATCCTTGAGCTGGGTCTGCACCGATCGGAAGCTGTCCTCGGCCTCGCTCGCGCGAGCGTGCGACTCGCGCAGCCGGATCTCGAGCTCGGAGCGCCCGTCGACGGCGAAGACGGACCCGGTCGGTGCGGCGGGCGCCGTAGCGGCCGTCGTCTGCGGGCGCCTCGGCATCGCCGGTTGGTACAGCGAGCCTCCGTTCGAGGGCGTCGCGCCCGCCCGAGCGGCGATCGCCGACATCGCGAGCGAACCGACCGCGAGCGCCCCCGCCGCCGCGACGGCGAGGTCCCACGATCGGGCTGGCGCGAACGCGCCTGGCACGGCCGTGATCTCGACGACGCGAAGCTCGCCGGCGACGCGGTGCGGGACGTACGCCGCGAACACGCCGTGTGCGATCGTCCCGGTCGTCCGCCCCTCGGCGGCGTCCGCGACGAACGGGGCGATCTCGTCGATCGTCCGTCCGCGCGCGGGTCCGTCGAGCAGCATGCGCGCATCGGGGCCGAACACCCGGACGGACTCGAAGGCCGTCGCACCCGACAGCGCATGCGCGACGTCCGCCTCGAGCCGGAGTCCGTGATGGTCGCCGATCGGGCGCGAGAGATCCTCGCGCGCCAGGATCGGGGAGACGACGCTGCGCACCGCGGCGACCGCGGCGTCCTTCCCCTCGTCGAGCGCCGTCGCCCGCGCCGCCGCACCGAGCCATCCTGCGGCGATCGCGATCGCGGCGGAGCCGATCGCGAGCGAGATCCAGAGCGGTCGTCGCTCCCTGCGTACCAAGGTTGCCACCACTCTCGCCCCCTCGAGGTCCAGCGGTGCCTTGGGCGTCACTGCCAGGTATCGGTCCGTGGTCGGTGCGCGGCGTAGTCCCCCCGATGGGGGAGATAGCCCGGAATGACTAGTTACCGTGCGCCGAGGCCGCGTCGGAGCGGTGGGCTAGGCTGCGCGCGTGCTCTCGCTGCGCGCCGATCCTTGGACGCCGGACCGCGGCATGGGGTTCGAGGCGCGCCTGGACGAGACGCCCGCGACCGCCGACCCCGACGTCGAGACGTCGGACTGGTCGCGTCCGTTCTCGCCCGGCGAGCATCCCGACGCGCCGGTGTGGTTCGTCGACGGCGTCCGGCGGATCGAGCTGCGGGTCCTCGCGGACGACGACGGCGGCCGGCGCGCGCCGGGCCTGTTCGGCTCGTGGGCCGTCGGCAGCGTGTGCTGCGACGGGAAGGCCGCGTTCGGCGAGCACGACGTCGGGCGCTCGGTGGTGCTCGGCGGCGGCCTGAAGCCCGACCGCATCGAGATCGCCGTCGGCTCGCACACGCTCGTGTACGAGCCGCGGAGCGAGACGGGCACCGATCCCGACACGCCGCTGCACGGCCTGCAGGAGGCGATGCGCAAGGCAGAGGCTTCGATCGCGACGCGCCTCGCGAACGCCGACGGCTGCCTGGTGCTGGCGGACGGGCCGCTCAAGACGCTGCGGGACGAGACGACCTCGCCGATCGTCGGGGTCGTGAAGCGGTTCGTCCGCGCGTACCTCGATCCCGAGCACGACGCGCTGCTCGCGCGCCTCGCGCCCGGCGAGCGCACTCCGCTGTTCGGTCTGTCCTACGAGGGCGATCCGCTCGAGCGGTACGCGTGGTACACGCGGCTCGTCATCTCGCCCCGGACGTGGCACGACCACGCCGGGCTCGTCCGGTGCGAGGTCCGCGCGGGGGTCGGGCTCGACCGCGCCCGCGAGCTCGCCGACCGCGTGAGCGGGATGCTGCCGCGGTACGCCGGGCGCGCGACGGACCCGCGGTACCCGCAGAACCTCGCCCCCGTGGGAGGCCTCGAGGCGTGGCTCCAGCACCGGATGGGCAACCGCCTGCTGATCCGGCGCGCGTTGACGACCTGGCTCAGCGGTGAGGTGGCGGCGTGAGTGACCACGTTCCTCCCGACGTCTCCGAGCCGGTGGGCATGGTGCTCGGCACCGAGGACGCGACGCCGCTCACGTTCTGGGTCGGGGTCGCGCCGGATTCGTACCTCCAGCTCGACGACGCCGTGATCGTCGACACCGAGGTGCCGGGCCGCGGTTCGCTCCGCGTGAGCGGGATCGTGCAGGACGTCCGTGCGCGGCACGAGGGGGCGTCGTTCGACACCGACGTCTTCCTCGTCGACCGCGGGGTGCTGCCGGTCGACACCGCCGTCGCCGCCGAGGTCGTCGCCACACGCTTCGAGCCCGAGGTGTTCGTCCCGCCGATGCCCGGGCTCGTCGCGATGCGCGCGCGCGGCAAGGACCGCGACGAGGCGCTCTACTTCGACCAGATGTCGCAGCGCGTCGCCGCCGGCCTGACGCGCGACGGTGAACCGGTGTTCCTCGACCTCGACTTCTTGGACGGCTCGCGTGGGGCGCACGTGAACATCAGCGGGATCTCCGGCGTGGCGACGAAGACGACCTA
>DASPIF010000087.1:0-2083 GCA_035629255.1 Actinomycetota bacterium
CGGCCGACGAGGTGATCGACGGAACGCTCGACGAGCATTTCCCGCTGTACGTGTGGCAGACCGGCTCGGGGACGCAGTCCAACATGAACGCGAACGAAGTCATCTCGAACCGCGCGATCGAGATGGCGGGCGGCGAGATGGGCTCGAAGCGGCCGGTGCATCCCAACGATCACGTCAACAGGTCGCAGTCGTCGAACGACACGTTCCCGACCGCGATGCACATCGCCGCGGCGCGGACGATCGTCGAGGAGCTGCTCCCCCGCGTCCGCGAGCTCCGCGACGCGCTCGCCGCGAAGGCGGCGACGTGGGAGGACATCGTCAAGATCGGGCGGACGCATCTCCAAGACGCCGTCCCGCTCACCCTCGGCCAGGAGATCGGCGGATGGGTCGCGCAGCTCGACGCAGGGATCGACCGGATCGAGCAGGCGCTCCCCGGGCTGTACGAGCTCGCGGTCGGCGGCACCGCCGTCGGCACCGGCCTCAACGCCCCCGAGGGCTTCGGCGACGCGGCGGCGGCGAGGATCGCCGAGATCACCGGCCTCCCGTTCCGCTCGGCGCCGAACCTGTTCGCGGCCCTGGCCGCGCACGACGCGATGGTGTTCATGAGCGGCGCGCTCGCGACGCTTGCCGGCTCGTTGATGAAGATCGCGAACGACGTCCGCTGGCTCGGGAGCGGTCCGCGGGCCGGGATCGGCGAGCTCGTCCTGCCCGAGAACGAGCCCGGCTCCTCGATCATGCCCGGGAAGGTGAACCCGACGCAGTCGGAGGCGATGACGATGGTCGCCGTGCAGGTCCTCGGGAACGACACCGCCGTCAAGATCGCCGGCTCGCAGGGGAACTTCGAGCTCAACGTCTTCAAGCCGGTGATCCTGCGGAACGTCCTGCACTCGGCGCGGCTGCTCGCCGACGCGTGCCGGTCGTTCCGCGAGTTCGCCGTCGAAGGCATGGAGCCCGACCGCGAGCGCATCGACGAGCTCGTGCGCTCGTCGCTGATGCTCGTCACCGCGCTCACCCCGAGGATCGGCTACGACAAGGCGGCGGAGATCGCGAAGAAGGCGCATCACGAGGGCACGTCCCTCAAGGAGGCGGCGCTCGCGCTCGGGTACCTCACCGAAGCCGAGTACGACGACGCGATCGATCCGACGAAGCTCGTCTGAGCGTGTTCGACGGATTCGCGACCGACCGGATCGACACCGGGGAAGCCGAGATCTTCGTCCGTCACGGGGGCACGGGTCCACCGGTCGTGCTGCTCCACGGCCATCCGAGGACGCATGCGACGTGGCACCGCGTGGCGCCGATGCTCGCGCCGGAGCTGACCGTCGTGTGCCCGGACCTCCGCGGGTACGGTCGCTCCTCGAAGCCGCCGACGACGCCCGATCACGCGCCGTACTCGAAGCGGGCGATGGCGCGCGACGTCGTCGCCGTGATGCGGTCGCTCGGCCATCAGCGCTTCGCGGTGGTCGGTCACGATCGCGGTTCGCTCGTCGCGATGCGCCTCGCGATGGATCACCCCGAGGCGGCGACCAAGCTCGTCGAGGCCGACGGCATCCCGATCGCGGAGCATCTCGATCGCGCGGACGCACGGTTCGCGCTCGAGTGGTGGCACTGGTTCTTCTTCGCGCAGCCCGACAGGCCGGAGCGCGCGATCCTCGAGGACCCCGACGCGTGGTACGACGGGTCGCCGGACACGATGGGGGTCGAGGCGTACGACGAGTGGCGGTCCGCGATCCACGACCCCGAGACCGTCAAGGCGATGCTCGAGGACTACCGCGCCGGCGTCGGCATCGACCGCGAGCACGACGAGGCGGACCGCGCCGCCGGGCGACGCATCACGTGCCCGGTGCTCGTCCTGTGGTCGACCGAGGACGACATGCAGCGGCTGTACGGAGACGTACCGGCGATCTGGCGAGCGTGGGCGGACGACGTCCATGGTGGGGCCATCCACTCCGGACACCACATGGCGGAGGAGGCACCCGAGGAGCTCGCTCGGGTCCTGCGAGCGTTCCTCCTGGACCGGCAAGAACAGCCGTGATCGACGTGATGCTCGAGGGTGCCGTCAAGCGCGTGTTCGCGGTCGCGATCG
>DASPIF010000088.1:0-11538 GCA_035629255.1 Actinomycetota bacterium
CGGCGAGTCCGACGCGCCGCCCCACGTCCGCGTAGGTCGCACGGGCGTCCTCCTGGAGCGCGGCGATGATGTCGAGATCGCGGTCGTCGAGCACGCGCGCATGATAGGTCCGCTCGGGGGCGCGGGTGACGGCCGCCTCGCGGGTCGACCCCGTCCCGGCCGATGCCAGCGGCGCTTATCGCCGTCACCCGTCCCGGCGATTGCCCGCCGCCTCCACGAGCGGTACAACTCCGCGATCGGCCACCTCCTCTCCCGGCCGGGAGCCGAGGAGGTCGCACGTGGTCGCGTCGCTCGCCCAGGTCGTGTCGATCCCGACCGCGTCCGGAACGCGCTCGGTCGTCACGCTCCATCCCGCGATCGCATCCCGCTACGCAGGGGTCGTCGCGCCGACGGTCCCGCTGATCGAGGCCGGGCTCAGCGCCCGCGTCGTCGCGAACCGCGTCGCCTCCGTGTCGACCTCGCCCGCCTCGATCGTCCTGCGTCCGTGGCGGGACGAACGACGCAGGTACGCGCGGCTCGTGCGGACGCTCGCGCCGCCGGGCGGTCGCCTCGTGCTCGCCGACGTCCGCGCGTGCTATCCGTCGATCGCACCCTCCGTCGCGGAACGACGCCTGCGATCGCTCGGCGTCGGCAGGTCGCAAGCGCTTGCGGTGGCACGGTTCCTCGATTGGCTCGGTAACCGGCTCGACGTGGCAGGGTTGCCGATCGGTCCGGCGCCATCCGCCGTCCTGGCGAACGCGGTCCTGGCGGAGGTGGACGAACGCCTGGAGGGCGCCGGCCGTCGGTTCGTGCGGTGGGTCGACGATGTGGTCGTGGGCGTGTCCTCTCAGGACGATGCGTCCGCGGTGCTGGAGCTGATCGACGCGGCGCTCCGACGGGTCGGTCTGGATCGCAACGAGGCGAAGACGAGGTTCGCGGACGTCCGCGCCGGCCACGGGTCGCCCTCCGAGATCGGGCCCCGCACGTGACCCGGACACGGAACGCGCTCGACTAAGCTCGGCGCCCCATGCGCACGCTCTACCGCGCTTCACACGTCCGGCCGCTCACCGCTCGACCGCCGGGGGAGTGGCTGCTGATCGACGGTCGTCACGTGGAGCGCGTCGGGACCGGCGACCCGCCGGACGCGGATCGCGTCGTCGAGCTCCCCGGCGCGACGATCGTGCCCGGGTTCATCGACAGCCACGTCCACCTGACGGGAACTGGGGTCCACGCGCTCGCGCCGGAGATCGCGCGGACACGATCGCGAGAGGAGCTGCTCGAGGCGCTCCGCCGGATCGCGGCCGCGAGCACCGGGCCGCTGCTCGTCCACGGTTACGACGAATCACGGTGGCCGGACCGCGCGGTCCCCTCGATCGCGGACCTGGACGAGGTCGCGGGCCGGCCGATCGCCGTGGTCCGGGTGGACGGCCACATGAGCCTCGCGAACTCGGCGGCCCTTCGCGAGGCCGACGTCCTCGCGCGCGACGGCGTCGAGCGCGACGAGCGCGCCGATCCCACCGGCAAGGTCACGCGCGACGCGAACGATGTCCTGCGGCGCTGGTTCGCGACGCATCTCGCCGAGGACGAGATCCAGCGGCTGCAGCTCGCCGCGGCGAGCCTCGCGGTCGCGCACGGCGTGACGACGGTGCACGAGATGTCGCTGCCCCATGAGCGGGGGCTCCGCGACGTCGAGGTGCTCCTCGGGCATCGGGAGCGGCTGCCCGTCGACGTCGTGACGTACCTCGCGACGACCGACGTCCCACAGGTGATGGATCTCGGACTGTCGCGGATCGGCGGCGACCTTCCCGTCGACGGCTCGATCGGCGCGAGGACGGCGTCGTTGTCCTCCCCGTACACCGACGGGGGAACGGGTTCACGGTACTTCGACGACGACCAGCTCGCGACGTTCTTCGGCGACGGTCATCTCGCCGGGCTCCAGGTCGGCGTCCACGCGATCGGCGACGCCGCGATCGAGCAGGTCGTCTCCGCCTGGGAGCGCGTGTACCGATCGCTCGATTCGCGCGGGCGGCGGCACTTCCGAGCCCGTCGCCATCGCATCGAGCACTTCGAGATGGCGTCGCCCGACGTCGTCGAGCGGGCCGCCGCGCTCGGTCTCGGGATCAGCGTCCAACCCTCGTTCGATGCCGAATGGGGGGCGCCCGGCGCTCTGTACGACCAGGCGCTCGGGTGGGATCGCGCCGAGACGATGAACCCGATCCGCGCGATGCTCGACCGGGGCGTCGAGCTCGGTGCGGGGAGCGACACGCCGATCACGACCGTGGATCCCCTTCGGACGCTGGCGGCGCTCGAGGGTCATCACGCGGTCGCGGAACGCCTCTCGCGCGACCAGGCGATCCGGCTGTGCACGCTCGGGAGCGCACGCCTCGCGCATCAAGAGGACAAGAAGGGCACGCTCGAGCCCGGCAAGCACGCGGACTTCGTCGCCTTGGACGACGATCCACTCGGTCCCACGGCCCTCGACGACATCCGTCCGTTGCTGACGGTCAGCCTGGGCCGTGAGGTCTACGCCGCCTGAGAGGGTGACCGTCGGCCCGGCCCGCTGGCGAACTTGACAGGCTCGCGGCGACGGGGATACCGTCCGCCTCGCGTCACCGCTCCGGCGGGGGCGCACGGAGGACCCAAGAGGCTGAGTAGAGAACGCGGCGCCCCGGCGCCGCGGCCCCAAAGGTCTCTTGGGTCCTCAACTGTTCCCCCTCCGCGGTTCCCGCCGCTCGGCCGCGTCCTCCGACCTCCACTCCGGGGTGGTTCGAGTTCCCCCGGACCCGGGAATGCCGATGGGCCCTGCCGCGTTCATGCGCTCGGGCTCCGCCGATCCGGTTGGCGTTCTTGTCCCGAACATGCCCGGCAGTAGAATCCCCCGGCCCGGAGGAAGGGACGTCGTGGAAGACCTGGAAGAGACGCTCGAGGACGAGGAGCTCGACGACGAGGTCGAGGACGCCGAGGACCTCGATCCCGACGCCGCGCCGGCGGCGACGCCCCCGGCGACGCCGGGGCGTGAGGGCGACGCCGAGGTCGAGTCGATCCAGGAGATCCTCGTCAAGCAGGAGGCCCGCGACGGCGAGGAGGAGGCCGACGACGAGGACCCCGTGCTCAGCCTCACCCGCGAGGAGCGCCTCGAGCCGCTCGCTGTCAAGGTGGTGCCGCCCCAGCCCACCGAGTTCATATGCCAGAACTGCTACCTGGTGAAGCATCGGAGCCAGCTCAAGGACAAGGCGAAGATGCTCTGCCGGGACTGCGCCTGAGCGCGTCGGACCTCGGGCTCCCGACCCAGCTCGCCGTCGCCGCCGGCACGGGGATCGTCCTCTCGCTCACGCTGCCACCGCTCGGATGGTGGCCTCTCGTGTTCGCCGCCGTCGCGGTCCTGCTGTGGATGGTCCGCGACGTCCGCCCCCGCCGCGGCGCGCTGCTCGGCTCCGTCGCCGGCGCCACGTACTTCGGCGCTCTCCTCTATTGGCTCCTGCGCTTCGGCGAGATGGGGTGGGGGGCCCTCGTGATCCTGTCGGCCCTGTCGCTCGCCGTGTTCGGATGGATCGCGCCGACGATCTGGCGCCCGGACCGACCGGTCGTGTCCGTGCTCGGCCTGGCGGGGCTATGGACCGCGATCGAGGCCGGACGCGCGAGCTGGCCGCTCGGGGGATTCTCGTGGGGTCAGCTCGGGACCACCCAGGTCGACGCCCCCTCGCTCCCGCTCGCCTCGATCGGCGGCGTCTGGGCGTTGTCGTACCTCGTGGTGGTCGTCTCGGGCCTGCTCGTGCTCTCGGCGGACCGGTGGGGGAGGGGGGCGGCGGCGCGCGCCGCGATCCCCGCCGCGATCGCCATCGCGATCCTCGTGCTCCCGGTCGCGATCCCTGTGGCCGAGCCGAACGGCGTCCCGCTCGATGTCGCCGCGATCCAGATCGACGTCGAGTCGGTGCAGGACCTGCCCTCGGAGGAGGAGGACCGCGCGGTCGCGCGGATGAACGAGGACCTTCACGCGACGCTCGGCGGCGACGCTCCTGATCTCGTCGTGTGGGGAGAGGCCGCCCTCGATCCGGGCGCGAGCGCCGACGAGGCGACGTTGGCCTCCGTGCGCGACACGATCGGTTCGGTCGGCGCGCCCACGATCGTCGGCGCCGTCCTTGCCGAGGGCGCCGACGAGCGGACCTCCACCCTCGCGTTCGACGGGACCGGGAACGTGGTCGACCGCTACGACAAGGTGCACCTGGTCCCGTTCGGCGAGTACGTGCCGTGGCGCTCGTTGCTCGAGGGCCGGATCGGGGCGATCGATCAGATCCCCGTGGATCGCACGCCGGGGGAGGAGGTCCAGCCCGTCCGCATCCCGGGGCTGCCGCCGCTGGGCACGCCGATCTGCTACGAGAACAGCTTCCCGGGCATCCAGCGTGAGATGGTCCGCCGCGGCGCGCAGGTCATCGTCCTCACGATCAACAACGCCTCGTACGGACGCACCGCGGCATCCGAGCAGCACCTGGTGATGAGCCGCCTTCGCGCCGTCGAGGACGGTCGGTGGGTGATCCATGCGGCGATCTCGGGGATCAGCGCAGTCGTCGATCCCTCCGGTGCGGTGGTCGACCGCCGGGAGCTGTTCGAGCCGGCGGTCATGCGTGCCCGGATCCGAGCCTCGACCGCACGGACGCTCTACGTGCGTTTCGGCGACTGGGTGCCGTGGACGGGTCTGGCGCTCGCGGCTGCGGCGTTCGCCCTCCCGCGGCGGCGGTCACGCCCCTCGCGCGCGGTCGGTCCACTGCCCTCGGGCCCGCGCACCCTCGTGATCCTCCCGACGTACGACGAGCGCGACACGATCGGGGCGGTGCTCGAGGGCATCCTCGCGATCGACCGTCCGGTCGATGTCGTCGTGGTCGACGACGGTTCCCCGGACGGCACGGCCGACGTGGTCCGGGCGTACGCGGAACGCGACCGGCGGGTCACCCTGATCGAACGACCGGCGAAGTCGGGTCTCGCGAGCGCCTACGCGACGGGATTCCGACGTGCGCTCGAGCAGGGGTACGACCTTGTCGTCGAGATGGACTCCGACCTCTCGCACCGTCCGGACGAGCTGCTATCCCTGGTCGACGCCGCCGAACGCGCAGATCTCGTCGTCGGGAGCCGCTACGTCCCGGGAGGATCGGTCACGGATTGGAGTCGGGCGCGGCTCGCCCTGTCGAAGGCGGGCAACCGCTACGCCCGGTTCTGTCTCGGATTCGGGGTCCGCGACGCCACCAGCGGCTACCGGATCTACCGCGCGGAGGCGCTTCGGGCGATCAGCGCCCGGCCGATCCGTTCCGACGGGTACGGCTTCCAGATCGAGCTCGTCCATCGAGCGTGGCGCGCGGGCTATGTCGTAGCGGAGTCACCGATCACCTTCCGTGAGCGCGAGCACGGCCGCTCGAAGATCAGCCGTCGCATCGTGGCCGAGGCGTTGTGGCAGGTCACCCTCTGGGGCCTGAGGTCACGGGTCGGGCCCGGCCGCGACCGCATCTGAGGTGTCCCCGAGGGCCCGTACCGGCCGTCCGACCGCATGACGATGCCGAGAACGTACGTTATGACAAGTCTATCGAGACATCATCCACCTGGTGCTCCTTCTCAGAACCCTGCCCCGAGGTCCCGGTCCCGCCCGCCGACCTGGGCCCTTCGACGCGCTTCGTAGGCCCAACGTTCGGGTACGAGGAGGTCTTCAGAACCACCTTCGTCGTACGCCGACTCACCCTTGCACTAGGAGGAATGAACGATGAGATCTTCCCGACCGCGACCGAGGCTCGGCACGCCGACGCGCCTCGGCACGCTCGCCCTCATCGCGGCTGTGCTCCTGTTGGCCGGCCAGTTCGTGGCCTGGGCTGGAACCGACCCGACCCTCTCCGCCGGCTCTGAGCAGAGCACCGAGGAGTCCCCCGCGACGCCGACGCAGACCTCCTCGCCGGCCGATGAACCGTCCACCACGGAGGAGACCTCGGAGACCTCGGAGACCTCGGAGGCCTCGGAGACCTCGGAGACCTCGGAGACCTCGGAGACCTCGGAAACGGACGCCACCTCCGAGGAGGACGAGCCGATCTCGCCGGCGGGCGGCAACGGGGCCCCGGCCGAGGAGGAAGGATCCGACGACGACGCGAGCACCGCTCCCCCGTCGCTGGGGCCCGACACCGTGGAGCTCGATGCGGACTCGCACTGCGATCGCGCGACCGGGCACGTGATCATCGTCGCGACCCTCACGAACAACGGATCCCAGGACGTCGAGGTGATCGCGACGGATGTCACGTTCTCGGGCAACTCGGAGGGCCCTGCCACGGTCGCTCCTGGGGACGCCCACGTGTTCACGTTCGACGCCGGCCAGTCACCGCTGCCCGGCGGGACGGTCAGCTTCGCCCTGACGTGGCAGGACGGGACGACCGAGACCGTCACGGCTCGACACTCGCCGACGAACGCCTGTGGGCCCGCGCCGTCGGGGCCTTCGCTAACCCTCGAGAAGACCGGGCCGGCCACGGTGACGACCGGGACGTCGTTCTCGTACACGGTGACGGTCACGAACAGCGGCGCCGGCGCAGCGTCCGACGTCGTGGTGACCGATGATCTCCACGACGCCTTGACTTCCGTCTCGGCCTCCTCGACGACCGGCAGCTGCACGGTCGCCACCGGTACCAATCTGGTGACGTGCGAGCTCGGGACACTCGGCCCCGCCGGGTCCGGCACGGCTTCCGCGACGGTCACGATCACGGCGACGGCGCCGTCGGGTACCTGCCCCTCGTTCAGGAACTACGCCACGGGGGCCCACGCGGGCGGGACGATCACGCCGTCGGGACCGGTCGACACGAGCGTCACCGGATGCGTCCAGGGCGGCGCGGCCGGGATCACCATCGTGAAGACGGGACCAGGTCTCGTGCATCGGGGCGACACGATCACCTACGAGATGGAGGTCGCCCTCACGACCGGCAGCGCGAGCCTCTCGGACGTGACGGTGACCGATCCTCGATGCGACGCTGGCACCCTGCGCTACGTCAGTGGCGACGCGGACAACGATCGAATGCTCGACCAAGGCGAGGCGTGGACGTACACGTGCACGCACGTCGTCACGGCGAGCGACCCGGACCCGCTGCCCAACACCTCGACGGCAACCGGAATCGGGCCGAACGGACCGGTCACCGACACCGACGATCACACCGTCGACATCATCCATCCCGCGATCAGCGTCACGAAGCACGCCCGCCCGCAGAACGGTGGTCCCGGCGAGACGATCACGTACACGTACGTCGTGACGAACACGGGCGACACGACGCTGTTCGATGTGAGCGTCGACGACGACAAGCTCGGGCACATCTGCGACTTCGCCGAGCTCGCCGCCGGCGAGTCGCGCCTCTGCACGATGGCCTGGACGATCCCGCAGAACGCCTCGGGCGGTAGCGTGGAGAACGTCGTGATCGCCGAGGGTACGGACGAGCTCGATGAGACGGTGACCGACGAGGATGACGAGTCGATCGACATCGTCCTCGGCCGCACGGTCACCCCGTCGGCGTCCCCACCGAACAACCCGCCTGGTCCCTCGACGGCGACCCCGCCGGGCGGGCTGGCTTTCACGGGCGCCTGGGGCGCCACGTTCGGCCTCGGCCTCGCGGCCGCCGCGCTCCTCCTGTTCGGCACCGCGCTCCTGTGGATCGGCCGAAAGCGCGAGGAGCTCGGATCGGCCGAGTAGCCCGCCCGACGCCCACGGACCCACACGGCGACCCTGGGGCACTCCCCCGGGGTCGCCCCCCGTTCCGGGGACGAGGGCATGATCCGGCGGACGGAACGGGGGGACCGGACGACCTAGGGCCAACGGGGGTCCGCAACCTTGGTCCATCGGTCGTTGTGGCGTGTGGGGACCCCCAACTACGCTACGGCTGTTCCAACGGCGGGACCCCTTTCCCCGCCCGTATCCCTGAACGCGGGACCCCTCCCCGCAGAGGAGAGTGACAGATGGCTATCCGCACCTCGCGGACGCGGAACCGCGCGTTCGCCGTCCTCGCGGCGCTTACCCTCACGGTCGTCCAGCTGCAGCTGGTCGCCGGGGCGGCGAGCGCCAGCGTCGCGTGTAACGGCGCGTTCTCGGGCTCCCCGGTCGGGACGCTCGCGATCACCGCGTCGATCCCCACGAATCAGACGATCCAGGCAGGCCAATCGATCACGGTCACTGCGACGTGGGACACGAACGACTGGACGGACCTCGACCGGTATCGCGCCTGCTGGCAGCTGAACGGCAACGACCTGGACGCGCTGGATTTCGAGGTCCAGGACCCGGACAACGACGGCTCGATCCAGAACACGATCCAGGTCCCGAACAGCGTCCAGAGCGGTGACGAGCTCTGTGTCCGGACGCGGATCTCCGGTCAGCCCCGCGGCGGTGAGTCCACGCAGAAGAGCAACACGCTCTGCTGGACGGTCGGCGCGGCGCCCCAGAACCCGAACGTGAAGATCGTGAAGACGGCGAACCAGGGCACGGTCGCGGCCGGCTCGGCGTTCACGTACACCCTGCGCGTGGAGAACACGTCCACCGTCGCAGCGAACAACGTCGTCATCACCGACACCATCCCGGCCTCGCTGACGATCGGGAACCTGCCGGCGGGGTGCTCGGCGAACGGGCAGACCGTGACCTGCAACATCGGGACGCTGGCGGCCGGAGCCTCGGTGACGCGCCAGATCCCCGTCACCACGAGCAACGGCTCGTGCCCGTCCGTCAACAACACCGGCACCGTGACGGCGACGAACGACTCGAACCCGAACGACAACTCGGACTCGGAGTCGGTCAACGTCACGTGCGTGAGCACGAATCCCGACGTCATCGTCCGCAAGTCCTCGAGCGCGAACAACGTCGCGGCCGGCGCCGGCTTCACCTACACCCTGGAGGCCGAGAACATCGGGACGGCCACCGCGAACGATGTCGTCATCACCGACACGTTCCCGGCGTCCCTGACGATCGGCACCCTTCCCGCCGGCTGCACGCGCAACGGCCAGACGGTGGCCTGCAGCGTGGGGAACCTCGCCGCCGGTGCGAAGAAGAGCGTCTCGATCCCCGTGACGACGTCCAACGGGTCCTGCCCGAGCGTGACCAACCAGGGCACGGTCTCGGCCGGCAACGAACCCGCCGGAAGCACCGGGAACAACACCAGCAACGACGTGACGACGAACGTCACGTGCGCGAACCCGGACGTGGGCATCCGCAAGTCCTCGAGCGCTCCGGTCTCCGGCGTGTTCTCCGGTGACTCGTTCGCCTACACGATCACCGTCCAGAACACGAGCACGACCGATGTGACGGACGTGACCGTGACCGACACGGTCCCGACGGGCCTCACGATCGACTCGGCCGCGGGCTGCACGATCAACGGTCAGGCGCTGACCTGCGACCTCGGAACGGTCGCCGCCGGGCAGAGCGAGACGATCACCGTCAACGTGACGGCGACCGACGCGGCCTGCCCCGAAGTGACGAACACCGCCACCGTGACGGCGGGCAACGACACGATCGCCTCGAACAACACGAGCAACCCCGTCACCGACATCGTCAACTGCGCCGAGCCGGGCATCGCCGTCCGGATCACGAAGACGAATGACGCCAACGGTGACGGCCGCTACACCGACGCCGAGGAGGCCAAGCGCGCAGGGCTGGACGTCCCCTTCCGCCTGGTGATCACGAACACGGGCGAAGAGACGATCGTGCTGAACGAGCTGACCGACGCCTTCGGCAACGAGCTGGTCGACCTGTTCGACAGCAAGTGCTCGCAGCTCGCGGGGACGACGCTCGACCCCGGCGAGTCGGTCAAGTGCCTGTTCACGATGAACAACTACTCGCCGGACGAGGACGCGGGCTGGCTGATCAACACGGCCGAGCTCTGCGTCGAGATGGACGGCGACGCGACGAAGACCGACTGCGACGACGACGACTCTCGGGTCCGTAGCGCGACGGTCCTCGGTCGGACGGTGACGCCACCGCCGACCCGGACCCCGCCGAGCGGCACCGCGTTCACGGGCAGCGAGGGGACGCTCGGGTTCGGTCTGCTGGCGATGGCGCTGCTGCTGTTCGGGACCGGCGTGATGTACGCCGGCTACCGCAAGCGTCAGCGCTTCGACGGGTAGGTCGGGAGCGAAGGAGGGGCTCCGGGATCGCCGGGGCCCCTCCCCTCACCTCCGGACCGCACTGAGCCTCTCACTCCTGCAGGTCGGGAGCGGCCACGTACGGGCGAGCTTCCCCACCGCTTCGGCGGTGAGAAGGGGCGCAGGAGCGAGAGTGCAGGAGACCCCGGGTCCGTCGACGGACCCGGGGTCTTCGCCTTCTCCGCCTCGGTACGGCTCAGCCGTAGAAGATGACGGTGACCCAGATACGACCGTCCTCTCGGACGATCCCGATCGCGGCATTGTCGTACGTCGGCCGCAGGATGTTCTCGCGGTGGAGCTTGCTCGCCATGAAGGCGTCCTCGAGGCTCTCGAGCGAGGCGCCGACGCCGACGTTCTCGCCGCCGATCGTCCAGCTGTAGCCCCCGAGGGCTCTGCGGAGCTGCTCCTCGCTTGAGTGGTACAGGTAGCCTCGGTTGGCCATCGCGCGACTGTGGTCCTTCGCGTACTGCGACAGGCGCGCCGCGAGGTCGAGCGCCTGGCGATCGTGCGCGCGGCGGTCCTGGTTCGTAAGGGACAGCATCTGCAGGCGACGTCCGAAGCGCTCGTCGGCGCCGGACCGCATCGGCGCGAGGCCCATGAGCAGCATCGCGGACAGCAGCACCGCGACGGCACCGACGACCTTCCTGCGCCTTCCCCTGAGGACGGAAGAGATACCCATCTCGAGCCTCCCGACTCCTGGGTCCCGGTGGGACCGAGTCCGTCGAGGACTCGGGTCCTTCGGCAGCTCGGCCGCCTCTCGCGAGGCCCGGAGCTTTGCGTCCCGCCGTCACCGGCGGTTTGCCCTTTCGGGACCGACCAACGTTCCTTGCAACACGACGGGTATCGGCCGATGCATCCCCCGGCTTGAGCGCGGGATGGTCATGGTTGACTACGTGCCGATGGCCTGATCGTGGGTGCCGGCGACCCGGAGCGGCGCAGGCCGGCGGCCGCCAGACCGGTTCGGCCTACGGAGGCCGGCTGGAGCGAGCCTCAGTCCGGCGTGGACCAGCGGAGCTTGAGATGGCGCGCCGCCCGCGCCTCGTCGAGGCGACGCACAGGGGTGGTCACGGGCGCCTCCTGGAGGAGATCGGGGTCCTCATGTGCCTCGCGAGAGACCGTTCGGAGCGCCTCGGCGAACGCGTCGAGGCTCTCGCGGGTCTCGGTTTCGGTCGGCTCGACCATCAGCGCCTCCTCGACCACCAGCGGGAAGTACACCGTCGACGGGTGGTATCCGAGATCGATCACGCGCTTGGCGACGTCCATCGCCCGGATCCCGGTCCGCTCCTTCAGCGGGCGAGCGGTCGCGACGAACTCGTGCATGGGTCTGCCGTCCGGATGCTCGAGCGGGAACACGTCCCGCACCGCGTCGGCGAGGTAGTTCGCGTTCAGGACCGACCGCTCGGCCACGTCCTTCAAACCGTCGCGGCC